>JAVVTM010000125.1:0-4519 GCA_036653655.1 Clostridia bacterium
CCTCGCTAACATTTTTGTAAATTGGTTCGGTTGCTAAATCATCAATAATCAACAAATCGCACTCCATTAACCCCTCAAAAAGTGGCATTCTGCCCTCAATTTTTGATGTGTAGTGCTTTAAAAACAGCTGTGAAAGTTCAAACGCAGTTAGATATTGCACAACATATCCTTTTTGCGCTACATCGTTTGCTATGGCGCTAATTAGGCAAGTTTTGCCTGTGCCAACTTCGCCAGTTATTATAATATTTTTAATTTTTGAGGTTTCAAAAGTGTTACAATATTGTTGCATTTTGCCATACAAAAAGTTTAGTTTTTCACTTTGCGCGCATTTGATGTTTTCAATTTCATTTTGCGCAAAAGTAAATGTTGGCAAGCTTGCAATATCTGCAAAAGATTTTAGCAAGTCGGCATATTTTTGCTTTTTACAAGAACAATCACTGCCATCTTTTGAAACGCCTGAATCTTTGCATTTTGCGCAAAAATACTTTTCTTGCATATCAATGTTTAACTTGTCTAAACACTCTTTTTGCTTTTGCTCCAATTGCTTTAATCGCTCTGCAAATTTATTTTGATTTTTTGCATTTTCGATACGCAAATCAATAATTTCATCATCAAGAATTCTAAATTCCTCATTTTGTAAAGCTAGGCGATACTTTTTTTGTTTATCATTTATGCGTTGATATTTTAAATTTAAATAATATTGTTCCACTTGGTTTTTTAAAATTTTGTTTTCCATACTACACCTCAATATCAAAAATATCTGTATACGGCACAAGCTCATCTAGCTGTTCTTTTGTGTAATGTTTGCCCACGTCAGTATAAGTTTTAGCTGTAGAATTTGTTGCTGTTGGAGTGTAATTTACGGTGGCATTTTTTGCTTTTTCTAGGGTGTCAACACCGCTTGATTTCCACTTAGATAACACTTGATTTATGTAACTATTGCAATTAATTTTGCCTTGAGAAAGTGTGCTTGCATACAAAATAATATCATCGCTAAAGCCCCAAACACACGACCATATATTGTAGAATTGCCTATCGCTACTTGTTACAAAACGCTCTGTGCCAGTCGCTGCTATTATATCTTTAATTTTGCCATCAATGTACACTTGCTTGCGCAAATATTCATCAATGCCCGAAGCGGAAATAATGCCTTTACTGTAAAGTTTTGCAATTACAGTATTCATACCCTCAAGGGTGCGGATAGTGCGTTTTGCGCAATATTTGGCAAGCGTAACTAATGTGTTTTCATCAAATCCAAAGTTTAGCCAATTTTTGATGTAAGTTTCTACAATATAATCTAAGCTTTCGTAATATAACCCCAAAATTTTGTTAACATCAATGCAAAGCTTGTACATTTTGTCTTTAATTTCTTGATAGTTTTTCATTTCTTCTAAAGAGAAAATGCCCAATTTATAATAGCTATCCAACAAGTTATCCAACTTTGTCATACCTCCACGCTTTTTACATTGTTTAGTAGCAAATAAAATGCTTTCCAAATCGTAACCCCAATTTTTATTCCACTTAATATAAAGCTGTTTATCCTCAAATTCTGGCGCAGTTTTTTTGCCTAACTCCTTAAAAATCAAGCGCATCGCCTCGTTATTAGACTCGTATTCTTTTAATTTTCCTTCAACTTGTTCCACTGTTTTTGCGCCGTTATTAGCCCAATCTTTTGCAACGGTCAAAATGTAAGGATAGCGCACATCATCGCCCTTAAAATTAACGCAATATTGCACAACCATTAAAAGCGCCTCTTGTTGCACTTTGTAATCTTCAACAAACTCGTAATAACGCAAATATTCGTTTGGCTCTATGTGCCTAGTTTTAAAAATATCTTGCAACTGCTTGTTAAATTCGGCATATTTTTCTGGCTTAAACTTGCGCACAACTTTGTTTAAATATTTTATTGGCACAAAACACAATTCCAACGGCTGTTGATTTACAATTTTTATCAAGCCCAAATCAACCCAATAGTGGATTGCATCTGTAACCCGTTGCGCCGACATATTAAGGTTGTTGCAAAACTGCTCAAAACTTTCGCACTCGCCTGCGCACGCATAAAGACCGTACAAAAAAACTTTTACGCTGTCGCCTGAGGCTTCTGCCATAAAATCGTTAATAAAATTATTTTCAACTAATGTGTACTGTTCTTTTAAATAATTATTATCATAACTACAAAATGACATATTCTCTCCTTTACTATTTACACTTGCAATTTTTGGTAGTATAATAAAATAACTATAACATAATTTAAAAGAAAAGTAACTTTATTTACGGTTTTTTTATAATATTTTACAGTACGATAGCAATAATTTTAGGAGAAGTATGATATTAGAAGTTAAAAATTTAACCAAAACCTACAATAACGGCATTTTAGCTAAGGTCAAAAACAATGCTACAAAAGCTGTTTCTGATGTGTCCTTTAACATTACTGAGGGCGAAATTGTGGCGTTGCTAGGGCCTAACGGCGCAGGCAAATCTACAATAATGAAAAGCGTTATTGGTTTGGTAAACTATGAGGGCGAAATAGAAATTTGTGGCAGCAACTTGCGCACAGACAAATTTAACGCATTAAAAAATATCGGCGCAATTATTGAAACGCCAACGTTGTACGCAAATATGACAGGGCTAGAAAATTTAAAATATTTAGCCACATTGCAAGGCGGGCTTCCTTTGGAGCGCATTATGGATATTGTAAAATTGGTGGGTATGGAGGATAAAATTAAACAAAAATTTAGTTCTTATTCCTTAGGTATGAAACAGCGTGTGGGCATTGCCGCTGCAATTATGCACAAGCCAAAACTCTTGATTTTAGATGAGCCTACTAACGGTTTGGACCCTCAAGGCATTTTAGAAATTAGGCAGATTTTGCGCGCTCTTGCGCACGATTATGGCATTACCATTTTAATATCCTCACACAATCTTTTAGAAATGCAAGAACTTTGCACAAGATTTTTAATTTTGCAAAAGGGCGAATTGCTAAAAGATTTAAAGCAGGAAGAATTGAGTGTGTCCTCTGGCGACAATAGCATTGTTTGCATTAGTTGTGATGAACCGCAAAAAGCGTTGCAAATTTTGGCGCAAAAGTTTGAGTGCAAGTTGGTTATAAAAGACAATAAGCTTTACATTCAAACCAAAGAAGCCAACATTCCTGAAATTACAAAAACTATCGTTCTTGAAGGTATTTCGGTTTTTGGCGTGCAAATTAACCGCAAAAAGTTGGAAGATACTTTTAGTGAAATCACTACAAAACACACTGTCGAAAATGTTTTTGACTTGCAATCTAACGCAAATAACAAAGATGATTTAACAAAAAACTCTGTTGAAGATGTTTTTGGGCTATCAAAAAAGGAGGACAACAATGACTAAATTTAAAAATGTTTTTGTGGCAGAGTTTTCCAAACTGCTAAACAAAAAAAGTTTGCTAACTTTGTTTTTGATTGTCCTATTGCTAGTAATTTTAACAACGGTAGCGTACGAGGCAATCCCCGAAGAATTTATGTCTATGCTATCCCCTCAAGAACCCTACACCTCACACGAGGAAGCCATTGCGTCATATCAAGAAAAACTAAATAACATCACGGACAACTTTTTAAATTCTAACGAGGCATATCAATTAAAAGCCAAAATTGCCTATCACAAATATGCCTTAGAACACAAAATAACCAGTGGTTCTTACGAGATTTACGATTCATCTAATATGTTTTTAATGAGCAACACAGCGCTTGGCTATATGCGTTTTATTATCAATGTTGTTTTGTCAATTTTAACCATTTACATCATTGTTAAAGCTGGCAGCACTCTGCTTGGCGAAGAAAAAAATGGCACGCTAAAACTGGCGTTAATGCGCCCAATATCACGCGCCTCATTGCTTACCGCAAAGTGGTTATCGCTAATTGCATTTAGTGTTATTGCAGTTTTTCTAACCTTGTTTGTAACGGCAATTTATGGTATGTTCCGTTTTGAATTGGTTAGCAAATCAATATTGCTTGTGTTAAACGCTAGCGTTGTTTGTATGGTAAACCCTATTGTTGTTTTTCTTGTTGAAGGATTGCACAATTTGGTTTATTTGTTTGCTTTTATCCAGCTTTCATTTTTTATTAGCTTTCTGTTTAAAAACAAAACTGCTGGCACAATTATCCCCTTGCTTTTGTTGTTTTTGGGCGATTTAGTTTCTATGCTAATGTCTTTAATGCATTTGGGCGTTATTGATTTTATGAGCAACTTAAATTGGATATCTGCCTTGGGCGTTAACGGCCCTAGCTATAAAAATATGAATTTAATTAGCACTACGCTTATAACTATTGCATATTTGGCAATATTTACAACAGGCAATTACTTGATTTTTAATAAAAAAGATATAAATTGATAACACATTAGCAAACAAAATTTAGTTGTTAATATATAAAAAATATATAAATTGATAACACATTAGCAAACAAAATTTAGTTGTAAATATAGGATTAGATAGAAGTATTTAACAATGTTATTTATTGTTAAAATAAAATTATTGCGCAAT
>JAVVTM010000126.1:0-277 GCA_036653655.1 Clostridia bacterium
AGGATATTGCGTTGTTTATATATCATACTCCTAACATATTTAAGTTTATAGTAGCGATGCATATTTGATGGTTTTTACCAGAATACTGTCAAATATGCGGTTACTAATAATGAGAACATTTTCATAACCCTCTATATATTTTTTTAACCCTCTAATAAATTATATCATAAATAAGAAAGCGAAATTTTCGCTTTTTTGTTTATTTTTTTGCAATATAAATTTTTTTCATATGTTAACCACAAAAAAATTTAAATATGCCAAACACAAAAAAAATTAT
>JAVVTM010000126.1:287-4462 GCA_036653655.1 Clostridia bacterium
TTTATATGTTAAACGCAAAAATAGCCGTTGTGCGCTATAAAATTTTTACCGCTCGCAATAAGCAAATTTTAATATAATGTTAATGGTTTTTAATTGTATTGTTAATTTTTCTATGCTATAATAAAACATATAAAAGGATAAAAGTGGGGTATAAAAATGTTAAAAAATGATGATGTTGTAGTTTTTATTGGCGATAGCATTAGTGATGTAAAATTTAACAAAACAACACGGCATCTTTGCGCAAAAAACAGTTTTCCATTACAAGTTAAATCAAATTTTGCAAAGCGGATAAATTGCAAATTTGTTTTTAAAGGCATACGAAGCAATCGTTCATATGATGTTTATGACAGATTAACGGCAGATTGCATTAATTATAATCCTGATTATGTTTTTTTATTAATTGGCGTTAATGATGCGTGGCAATTGTATGTGCCAGAACAATATCCGCCAATAAAAAGGCTGTTGCAACCTCATTTTAAAGAAATTTTGAGGCGTTTTAAAGAGGAGTTAAAGCCAACTGCCGTAGTAACAGTGCTTTTGCCTTTTATGACATCAACTATGCCTGAAAAAAAGCCGTTTGAAAATGAACTTGCAAAAGTGGTAAATACAGAAATTGAACTTGCAAAACAATATGGCTTTAATTGCATCAATTTGCAAGCATTATTTGACGAGGCTGAAAAATCACAGTTGCCAAAAGATTTGTCAACCGACAGTATTCACCCAACTTCATTGGGGCACAGCATAATAGCTAAAGCCGTAATTGATGTGTTGCAAACAAAATAAAAGCTAAAAAGCAGTAAATATTTTAAAAAAAATAAACAGTAAAAAGCAGTAAATATTTTTTTAAAAATATAGTAAAAAAACGGTACTAAATTACAAATTTTGTAATATAATGTTAAACTAAATAGGTTGGTTTTAGGAGGGTGGTTGGGATGGATAAATTTAAATATGCAAAAGTATTTAAATTGCTTTTGTCTTATATGTTAATTGTTTTTGGCGCGTTTTTTCTCGCTATTTCTACATATATGTTTACAGTGCCAGCAAAGTTTATTCCCGGTGGAGTTACAGGCGTAGCTTCTATGGTAGAAACATTGTTTGGGTTTTCGGCAAGCTATACAATAGCTTTAATTAATGTGCCATTATTGGTTTTGGCAGGCATTTTTTTAAACAAAAAATTTGCGTTGCGCACAATGTTTGGCATATTGTTTTTAACAGGCTTTTTGGAGCTTTTTAAAGCAGTTAATATGTACAAGTTTTATAATGTACAGCAACCAATTATTTCGGCGTTATTTGCTGGTTGCCTTAGTGGCATTGGCATAGGAATGTTGCTTAATGCAACGGCAAGCCCCGGTGGCACTGAAGTTATCAGTATGCTAGTGCAAAAAAAATTAAAAAACTTTAAGTTTTCCTACATTTTAATGATATTAAATATTATAATTATTACCATTGGCGCAATGATGTATTTTTTTGTTGGCAAAATGAGTATTGAGGATATTTTAATTATTTTAGGCTGTTCTATTTTGCAAGTTTTAATTAACTCTAAAAGCTTGGATATGATTGTAAACGGCATTAATTCTGCTGTAAAATTTGAAATAATTACCGACAAAGGCAAGGAATTAAGCTCCGCATTGGTAAGAGATTTGGGCTATGGCGTTACGATAATCAACAGCAGAGGCGCATACAGCGATGAAAAAAGCACCTTGCTTGTTTGCGTTGTGCCAAAAGTTAAAATTTCCGCATTTAAAGAGGTTATCCATAGTAACGACCCAAATGCGTTTGTATTTTCTATTAATACTCGTGAAGTTATGGGCAAAAAATTTAAAAAAACGCTGTAATTTTTTATTAATATAGCGCAACAAATTGAAAAGCAATTTAATTAATATTATTTTTAATTTTGCAAAAAAACCATTGCGCAACAAAAAAAGCAAATTGCATAAAAACAAACCAATGTTAACAAAAACGCAAATTGCAAAAAGTAAAACATTGTAAAACTAAAAAATGCAAATTGCAAAAAAAATAAACCAATGTTAACAAAAAAACATTGTAAAACTAAAAAATGCGCACTAAAATTGCTTGCTGTTGTAAAATTTAAAATGCTAAATGAGGTATCTATGAAAAAGAAATTTGTGTTAAAAAAGAAGTTAGAAATAAATTGGTTGCATGTGCTGTTTTTGATTATCGCAGGCATAGTAAACGCAACAGGTGTTATCCTTTTGCTTGTCCCTGCGCAAGTAATCGACGGTGGTTTTTCTGGTACTTCAGTTTTGTTAGCATCGCTAACGCACATTCATATTAGTATATTTTTGCTTGTTTTAAACTTGCCACTGTTTTTTATTGGTTACAAAAAGTTGGGCTTTCATTTTATAATTTATTCTTGCGTGGCAATTTTGTCCTACTCATTAATGAGCTATTTATATCAATCAGTTTTTAAAATTAGCGAAACGCTGTTTATTTTAATGAAAAAAGATGTTTTACTTGCCTCAGTTTTTGGTGGGCTTGTATCTGGTATTGGCAGTGGTTTAACCATAAGGTTTGGTGGCGCAATTGATGGCATTGAGGCTTTAGCTGTTATGGTAGCAAAAAAAATTGGGCTAACCGTTGGGCAGTTTGTTATGATTTACAACATAATTATTTACTTTACCGCATCAATTTTGTTGCAAGATTTGTCGATTGGAATGTACTCAATTATTTCTTACGCTGTGGGCTTAAAAGTGGTTGATTTTATTGTTGATGGTTTTGACAAAGGAAAAGCGTTTATTGTTGTAACGGACAAAGGCAATGATGTTGCAAAAGTTATTTCCAAAGAAATAAGCCGAGGTATTACAGTTTTAGACAGCAAAGGCTATTACAGCGAAACTCAAAAAACAATGCTTTATTGCGTTGTAAATCGTTTTGAATCTATTAGATTAAAAAAAGTTATTATTGCCGTTGATGAAAATGCGTTTATCGCTATTAATGATATTTCTGAAGTTGTTGGGGATAAAGTTAAATTTAAACTAAAAGCTAAGCAAAAAATTAAATTTAATTTTAACGAAACCAAGTTTGAAAACGAAGTTAACACTTTTAACAAATTTGATGGCGAAAGGATTTGCGAAAATCAAAGCGTTGATGTTGCTGGAGTTGATTTTGGAGCGATTAATGCAAGCGTTGTGGAGATAGATAACAAAAATATTGAGAGCAATGCCAATGACAAAGCAGACAATGGCGCAAACAAAACCGAAAAAAGCGCAAACCAAGCAGATGATAACGCAAACCAAGCCGAAAAAAGCATTAAAATTGAATAACGCTAATATATTTTAGAATTTAGAGGGAATAAAATTGAATAACGCTAATTATGCTTAACATTTAAAGACAATATACATAAATATCGCTAATATATCTTAAAATTTAAAGGCAATAAAATTGAATATCGCTAATATATCTTGACATTTAAAGGCAATAAAACTGAATAACCATATTTAACTTACTTATTTATTAAGTCGTTTGCAAGATTATTAATTTGAGCCAAATTTGATGAGTTAACGGCAGATTGTATCGAAACTACGCAATCGCTAATTGTAATATTTTTAAAAGTTTCCAATTTTGCACGCATATTTTTAACCGCTTGTGGCGACCAACTTCCGTTTTCGATTAACCAAACTTTTCTATTTTGAAAATTAAGCATTTTTAAATGGTTTAAAAAATCTTCCATAACAGGAAAGATAGAACCATTATACGTTGTTGTTGCAAAAACAATTTTACTAAATTTAAAGGCGTTAGCAATATTTTGCGAAAAATCTGTGCGCGCTAAATCGGCAGATAAAACTAAAATATTTTGTTGTTTCAATTGTTTTTCTAGCAGTTGTACAGCGTGTTTTGTATTGCCATAAATGGAAGAATAAGCAATAAAAACGCCGTTTTCTTCCGCTTGATAGCCACTCCAAATGCTGTATAAATTCAAATAATAACTCAAATTTTCATTAAGTATTGCGCCGTGTAGCGGGCAAATTGATTCAATTTTAACGCCACTTAGCTTTTTTAGCAAAGACGCAACTTGCGCTCCAAATTTGCCAACAATATTAATGTAATATCTTCGTGCTTCATCAGGCCAATTGTTTGTGTTGTTTGCGCCAAAAGCGCCAAAAGCGTCTGCGGAAAACAAAAGCTTTTCTTCGCTTTCGTATGTTACCATAACT
>JAVVTM010000127.1:0-4415 GCA_036653655.1 Clostridia bacterium
GTTTAACGCTTTATAGCCAAATAATCAATGCACGCTTTAGCGCTTACCGCAATGCTGGTACAATACTTAGATATTGCTGTTTAACACTTTATAGACAAATAGGCAATACACGCTTTAGCGCAATGCCGCAATGCTGGTACAATACATTAGGAGAAAAATGGAAAAGAGAATTTTTGACACAATAACACAAGAATTAAAATATGATGTTTTAAAGGAAGTTGCGAAGCTTGCATATTCGGATAGGCTATGCGACAGTTACTACGCTATCCCTCGCATATTAATTAAAGATGGCGTAGACGCAATGCACTGTTGTATTTATAAGGATAGAGCCGTTGTTGAAGAAATGGTTAGGTTTGCAGTGGGTATTCCAAACAATCCCGATGCGGTTATTGATGTTTTAGATATTGCCTGCGATGAATGTCCTATTGACAAATACACCATTAGTGATGGTTGCCGAAATTGCATTTCTCACAAGTGTATTCAAGCTTGCCCACAAGAGGCTATTACCATTGGTAGCAACCGCAAAGCCGTGATTAATCAAGAAAAATGCATAGAGTGTGGCAGATGTTTTAGGGCGTGCAGTTATTCTGCCATTAGGGAACAGATAAGACCTTGCGTAAAAAGCTGTAAAATTAACGCAATAAAAGTTGACCAAAACCGTAAAGCTAAAATTGACCACTCAAAGTGCATTAGCTGTGGCGCTTGTATGACAAAATGTCCTTTTGGCGCAATACAAGATAGGTCGTACATTTTAGAGGCGATAAAACTTTTAAAGGAAGGCGAAAGCGGAGCAAAAAAAGTGTATATGATTATTGCCCCCGCTATTGTTAACCAATTTAGATACGCAAGCGTAGAACAAGTGGTTACTGGCATCAAAATGCTTGGCGTTTTTAATGTGGTTGAGGCTGCGTTGGGCGCAGATTTAATTGCATTTAAAGAAACTGAGGAGCTGTTAGAAAAAGGCAAACTGCTTTCTTCTTGTTGCCCTTCTTTTGTCGATTATGTTAAGAAAAACTTTACGGCGCTAGTGCCTTTAATTTCTTCAACGCCAAGCCCAATGACAGCTATTGGCAAAAAAATTAAAGAACAGAATGAGGATATTAAAATAATTTTCGCAGGCCCTTGCATTAGTAAAAAAGTAGAATTTAAACAAGAAGGCGTTAGTGATATTATTGATTGCGTTATAACTTTTGAAGAATTGCAAGCGTTGCTTGACAGCAGAAATATCCATTGCGAAACATTAGAGCCATCGCCTTTAGATAATGCGTCTTACTTTGGCAGAATGTTTGCGACAAGTGGTGGCGTAACTAATGCAATAAAATCTGTTGCGACGGAGATTGCCCCAGATTTCAATTTTAACCCGCTAGTTGCCGATGGTTTGGACCAAATTAAAATTGCATTGCTAAAGCTGAATAAAAACTTAATTGATAACAACTTTATTGAGGGAATGGCTTGCGGAGGCGGTTGCATAAGTGGCGCTGGTTGCATTAACCATAACGACAACAACATCAAGGAAGTGGAAAATTATGCAAATACTTCTTTAGAAAAAGATGTTTGTTCTAGTATTAAACACATTATTTAAAATTTTGAAAATTGCTTGTTAATATTATAATATTATAAAAATTGCTTATTAAAGTTTGAAGTTATTGTTAATAATATAAAAATTACTTACAAAAATTTATAACATTATCAAATCATTTTTTGTGGTGTTGCGCTTGAAAGTATAATTTATCAAGTTGTAAAAAAAGTAGCTATTATTAGCTACTTTTTAATTTTATGTCCTTTCTTTGTGCCACATCTAAATGCCTTTTCTTTGTGCCCTATCTATTCCATATTTTATTAATAGTTTGTAACTCTTTCCTATCCCTTCCTAACCAAATTTATTGGTTTGTTTTTAACTACAAAAAACAGTTTTACAACGCTAGAAAATATAATAGCGGCGCAAAATATTATCCCTACAAAAAATGGCGTAGCATTATTGCTAAAAGTATTAATATTAATAAACCACACGCTTTTTGTAATCCACTGATAAAATATTTTATTTACAAAAAACGAAACCACACTAGCAAGCGCAAAAGATATAAGCGCAATCGCAACGGCTATATTTAAAAATATCAAATTAATATTAAGCTTGCTTGCGCCCAAACACCGTAATATGCCTATCTGTTTTGTTTTATCTTCAATCAATACAAACAAAAAATTGTACAACATTAATGTTACAATAATCGCAAACAGTGCGCCCCCAATCCACCCAAAATAATTGACAATTTCTACCCTTCGGTTTGTAGAGGAAATATCCTTGTCCAGTAACATTTCAAAAAAGCTTTTTTCGCCTAAAACCTTATCACAACTTACACTTAGTATCTTTTTGCTTCTTTTATCATCATCGTTTAATGTTTGCGTAATTGCATTTATATTGTGAGAATTATTGTATATAATATTTTTATCAACAACAACTCCTTCGCCCTTAAAATATCCAACAACCTTGTATTTTTGCTTTGGCACTTGGCTATTTTCCCAACTTATTCCTATTTCAAGGTCTAAATAAAAATTATCTGTAATCTCCTTTGGACAATCCTTAATGCTTTTAAAATCTACTCGATAGTTATTGTTTAAAAAAAACTTAAATTCGTTCTCACTTAATAAAATTTCATTTGGCGACAACTCTGTTTTGCCATCTTCAAAATATTTTACATCTTTCGCTTTTGATATGTCCTTTATTTGTACAGGTTTATTTGAATAAGTATAATTTTTTTCATCAATTTCATTTAAATTTTTACCCAAAAAATCCAAGTAGCTATGATAGTTTTGATATTTAATATAATCTGCATAACTATTACCGCCAATTGAAATGTTATTTATGTTTAAAAAATCTTCTGTAACAAAAACTGCGCTATGTAAGGATATCATAAGTTGATCTTCTAGTGCTTCTTTTGCCACATAATACTTTGTGGATGTACTAATTTTTTTGTCTTGCAAAATGCTGTAATCATCTGTAAAATTAGTATCCACAACGCCAACAACGTTAAATCCGTCAAGGTTAAGGTTTATTATTTCATCATAATTTTTAAACTGCATATCGTGCGCATTGTTGTAATAATCAAACAAGTACTTTGTTAATGTAATTTCTTGTGATGTTTGAGGATATTTTCCTGCAAGCAATTTACAATCTAATTCTTTTAAGGCTTCTTCTTCGGCAACAAAAAATCCACTACTATCATATGGAAACATAATTTCATCTTTAGCAGTTCCAAATTTTATATATTCATTTTTTTTGTAAATCTTATAAAACTTTTCGCCTGATTTTTGTTCAACTTTTGCTAAATCTTTTAGCGGAACTTTATAATCAATATTATAAAGTCTTAGGGATAAATTTCTTATATTGTATTCTTTTAACGCCTTTAGCGCAATTTCTTCTTGATCTAACATTAGCGAATTTATTGCAACGATAAACAAAGATAGAGTTATTACTAAAACAACTATAATAGCAACAACTTTATCAAAGCTTTTGCTTGCAAATTTTAATGATAATTTTGTTTGCGACTTAAATTTCATAAATACCCCCCCTACCTTTTAAACTTATTGCCAAATGCAATCTACTCTTATTAACTAAGGTTTTATTAATTTTTTAATCTCTTGTCTAATTGCTTTTATCATGTTAATTTAATATTGTTAACTAATCAATTTTAAATTTTATTAACTAATTGGTTTGGTTTTAGCTTTAAAAGGCTAATAAAAGGAATAATACAACTAAATACTACTAACGCTAAAAATGAAAATATCACAGTAGCTATATAATTTAGACTTATTGGCAAAACATTAAAAGTTATATTGATAAGGCTAACTTGTATTATACTTGCGCTAAACAGTTGCGCCGACAATATAGTTGTCGGTATTGCAAACAACAGTGGCACAACAAAAACAATCAAACTTTGCATTAAATAAATTAAAAATACATTCATTTTTGTAGCCCCAAGCGAGCGCAAAATGCCAATTTGCTTGTAATTTAGCTCTATACTATTTTTTATAAATATAAATATTGAAAAGGCTAAAACTAGCACAATTACCAAAACAATAATCGCAGAAAGCGTTCGCATTAGCGACATCATTTCGTTTATAAATAAAAATTCATTAGCTATTGCCGATTGCCACATCAAATCGTTTGTTTTTGCAACTTGTAGCGTTTGATAAAGCGATGCTTGCGTTTTAGGAAAACACACAACTGCGCTAATTTCCTCTTTGTTTTCGATATAATCACTATTGACATAAATAGCCCTATGCACAGAATTGTTGTTAGCTAAAATATCATTATAAAACTCATAGTACAATTTATGCCTATTAAATTCATTAACCATTAGAGTGCGCAATACATCATATTTAGGGTTGACTTTTGTATCAATAATGCCAACGATTTT
>JAVVTM010000128.1:0-4401 GCA_036653655.1 Clostridia bacterium
GTTTGGCACAACCTTTTCGGGCAACTGTTCTTTTAGCAATTTTATGACAATCGACAAATTAATGCTTTGATTATCATTGTAAACTATCGCTGTTGTTGGGTTTATCATTGCAATAATACTCATAAAATATTGGCTACAAATT
This sequence comes from Clostridia bacterium, assembly GCA_036653655.1. Taxonomy (GTDB): domain Bacteria; phylum Bacillota; class Clostridia; order Christensenellales; family UBA3700; genus JAVVTM01. The sequence continues at coordinate 143 of JAVVTM010000128.1, forward strand.
TGCTCGTTTTTAGGAGCTTTTTCTTGCATTGGCAAAAACGCCAATTCTCCTGCAAAACCATTATTTCCACGCAACACAACGCCATCAATTAAAAATGCGGTGTTGCAAGTGCGCTCGCCAATATGAATTGTGGCAACACTACAATGATTGACATCTTTCACTTGATAAATAGCAGATTTTGCTAAAATTTTCATATTATTTTCGACAATAACATTTATGCCAAACTTTTTTTTAAGTTGCTTTTCAATTTCTAACCCTGCGTAACTTGCATTGTGAAAGTAGGATACAATAACGCCCTCATTGACAACGCCTGCAAGCGCCAAAACAATTAAATCTATTTGCTTGATTAAAAGCATTTGGGCAATGATGTTTTCCACATCTTTTAAGTAGTTTTGCTTGTCGTACGAAAATTGTTGATAGTAAATTTTTTGACCAACAAAATTTCGTATTTGCGCGCAAATAAAATTGTCCCAAACAAACAAAAACAACGAAAATGCGCACTCGCCATTAAGCGAATAACACTGCGGTTTTCGCCCCCTAGAGGCATTAATAATTTCTGACTTTAATGCAAAACCCTGCATTATCGCCGAATCAATAACCCTCGCCACCGTAGGAAAACTTAGGTTTGTATCCTCGGCAATTTCCGTTAAAGCGCAACTCTCTTTGCCCAAAAGTTTGTCAAACACCAAATTGTTATTTATTTCTTTAACAACATTAGCTTTAGTAATGTATGCAAATTCTTCCATTTAACCCGCCTTTTTGACCTATAGTAAATTTTGTTACAATTCTTCCCCAGTCAAAAGATTAAATTTTAATGTTTTATCCACGCCGTCTTGAGTGTAATCCACCACAAAAATGCTGTGTTTTTCGGTTACGCCATTAACAACAATTTTGCTGTCCGTAACAAAATCTAAAAACATCTTTTCTTGCTCCTCGCCATAACTGCCAACATCATCTGAGGTTAGCAAAACTTGCCCAAATATTTTAAGCAACTTTGCAAGCAGTTTTTGCTGAGAAAAAGTAAAATTAATATTGTAATCTCGCAACAACAAAACATCTGGGTCGTTTTGGAAAGCTCTGTTTAAGTGCCTACGATAAATGCTATTGTACACGGCTTTTAAGGTAGAACAATCTTCCTTGTGTGAAAATTTGTCAACCCAAGGTTCGCCCCACTGCAAGCGCATATCTGCGCCAATTCGCATATATTCCATTTTGCCAAACGCAGGCGCAAGTGGTATACCGCACCCTAAAATGCGTTTTTCGCCCACACATTCACGCAAAAAATCCACCGCTTCAAACATCAATGCGCTACGGCTTTTATTGTTTCTTGGAACAACGCCAACTGCGTAACAAAAATCTAATTTTACTAAATCATAGCCCCAATCATTAAGTATCACATCAAAGCAATGCTTAATATATGCCCTTGCGTTTTCGTTGTAGATATCCAACGCACAAAATCCGCCCCAGTTAGCGCCCACCACTTTTGGCACGCCTGCCTCGCATATAAACCAATCGGGGTGCTCACGCAAAATCTGTGAGCTTTTTTGCGCAGAAAACGGCGCAACCCAAATGCCTGCGCTAAGCCCTTTTTGATGAATACTATCCGCAATTACTTTCATTCCGTTAGGAAATTTTTTGCTGTCAACGCTAAGCCAATCGCCCACCGCCGTTTGATAGCCATCATCAATTTGAAACAAATTAATGTTGTCTTTGTATTTTGAAATATTTTCTAAATCATCTAAAACAACTTTTTCGCTAATCCTGCTGTAATAGTTGTACCAACTTGTGTAGCCCTTAATTTGTGGCGCACTAATTGGCTTAACTTCAAGCTTTTTAAAGTAGTCATCAAATATCTGTTGATATCCGCCCTCAAAAATGGCAACATCAATTAGCGTTGTTTGCTTGTCAAAAGTTACTCCCTCAACATCTTTTATAATTTTAATTTGATTTTTATTAAAATCGCCTTCAAAAATTGTGTAACCCACGCTTTCATTTAATGAGCCAAAAAACTTGTAGTTGTTTTGTTTAACACTTTTGTCAACTGCATTGTTGCAATTTGCGCTGTTAACGGCTGCTTTGTCGCTTGCGTTATTGCTAGCCTCTGCGTTGTTAACTTCTGCCTTTGCGCAATTGTTTGCTTTGTTAACATTGATATTATTTTTGGCAGCCTCGTTTGTTTCGGCTTTAATATAGGTGTAACTAAACGAATGAAAAATGCCAGCCTTGTTAGAATATTCATAAAATCCTTGGTCGCCTGCCCAAAAAGAACCTAATTTTTTGTGTATTTTTACTAGATATTTTTTTATGCTTCGCTCCACTTCTTCCCGCGCAAATTCCTTGGCAAGTGTCCACGATTGAAAGCCGTTAACAAAAAATTTGTCGTCCTCATTAAATTGATATGGCAAAATAAGCTCCACCTTTTCAATTTTAATTGGCGCAACTGGCGCAACGCTAAGCGTAATACTATCGCCTTTGCTTTTTAATTGCACTGCGACATCGCTGTTGCCCTCTTTATAGTCTTTAACCTCGCCACCCACGCTATAACGCATATTAATTTGTATTGCTTCCATAATCCCTCCTAAGCTACTGCGTAACCGTTTTGTTTTGGACAAATTTTTTGCAGTATGATAATTATTATATCATAAAAAAATAATATTTACACCATTTAAAATTTACGCTCCTCTAAGAAATAAGCTGTTATTTAATTTATTTTTAAAATTTTGTAAAACTCCTCATTATTTTATCAATAAATTTACTATTAATGCGTTTTTGTGTTACAATATAAATATTAGTATTTAACAAATAGGAAAACAATGTATTTAGAAAATAATGAGGCGACAACTTTAAACAATTCAATACAAAATTGCGCAAAATGCAGTGCCATTTACACAAATATTGGCTCTACAAATTTTTGCTATCCACAGTATCACAGCCGTATGGAGTTGCTTTATGTTGTGGAAAACAGCCAAGATGTTTCAATTAATGGCAAGGATATTACGCTTGCCGAGGGCAATATTTTAATTGTTAATCCTTATGATTTGCACGAGTACAAAAAAAGCCAAGCGCTCACTTTTGTTTGCTCAATACCTGCAAAATACTTAAGCAATTTTGGCAATTTGACAAACCACAACAAATTTGCCACAAATGTTATAACAAATGCTGAGCAAACGCAAGTTATTTACAATTTAATGTTAAAAATTAAAGAGGAAAAAAACTTAAATGACATCATTATTTGCGCAAATGTTATGCTGTTGTTGGGCAAATTGTTAGATTTTGCGCCTCTTTTAAACGAGCAAAACAAAATAACTTACAATCTTGTAATAAAAGTGGTAGAATATATAGACACCCACTATTTAGAGGATATAGACTTAGAAGATATTGCGCGCTTTTGCAATTACAGCAAGTTTTATATTTCTAAAATTTTTAACAAAACATACAACGCTAACATCAATGATTTTATCAATATTAAGCGTTTGGAAGCGTTTGTTGATTTAAATAAAGATAACTCAAACAACATTTCGCAAAAGGCTTTAGGCGTTGGGTTTAATAGCGCGCGGGCATTTTATGACGCTTTTAAAAAACATTACAAAACCACCCCAACCAATTTTTTTACTACAAACTAATTTAATTAACGGAGTAAATAATGAAACACACAACAAAATCAAACGAAGATTATTTAGAAACCATTTTAAAATTAGAAACCAACGGAAGCGTTAAATCTGTTCTTATCGCAAACGCCTTAGATGTGTCTAAAGCGGCGGTTAGTGTCGCTATGAAAGAACTTATCGAGCGCAATTTAATAAAAAAAGAAATCTACGGCGATATTCAATTAACACCGCAAGGCAGGAAAATTGCCAAAGGCATACAAGAAAAGCACACATTAATTAAAAAATTGCTTGTGGCGATTGGCGTGAGCGAGGCAACTGCAGAAATTGAGTGTTGCAAAATTGAACATATTTTAAGTGAAGAAACCGTTAAATGTTTGAAGAATATTGAAAAGAAAATTGATTAATCTTAACACTTTTACAGCTTTTTACAAGTTATATTAAAATCTCTGCGATAAACTTTTGTAGCTTTTTACAAGAGTTATATTCAAATATCTGCGATTAACTTTTATAATCATTTATATTAAAATATCTGCGATTAACTTTTATAGCCTATTATAATAAAATGTTTGAAATAGTTTTGCATTCCAAACATTTTTTAACCAATAAATTAACATATTAACTAAATTTTACTAAAATTTGTTTCTTTTGCAA
>JAVVTM010000129.1:0-4396 GCA_036653655.1 Clostridia bacterium
AATGTTGCAAGTTGAAACTTTACCAAAAGTTTTGCGTGGCGAGGACACTAATTTACAAACTATAAAAACTCCTTACACCGCAGAATATTTTGAGGCGGTTGAAGGCAAATTGGCATATTTTGAGGCGTCAAGAGGTTGCCCGTACAAATGTAGTTATTGTATGAGCGCAACAATGGAGTTGCGTTTTTTTGATTTGAGTTATGTGTTTTGCGAGCTAGAAAAATTTAAGCATAAAAATATTAGAGTGCTAAAATTTATTGATAGAACTTTTAATGCAAAGGCTAGTTTTAGCAATGCGATTTTAGAATATGTTATAAAAAATTGTGATGATTTTCCTTTTACTTTTCATTTTGAAATTGCGCCAGAATTGATTGATGATAAAATGGTGGAAATTTTAAAACAATCGCCAAAAGGTTTTATTCAATTTGAAATTGGCGTGCAAACCTTTAATGAACAGGCTTTAGAAGCCATTAATCGTCCGTTTCATCGTGCAAAATTGCTTGAAAACATTGCCAAATTGACAAGCCTTGGCAACTGCCATATTCACACCGATTTAATTGCAGGGCTACCATATGAGGGCTTTGAAAGCTTTAAAAACTCTTTTAACAGCCTTTACAAACTTAATAGCAATCAGTTACAACTAGGGTTTTTAAAGGTGCTAAAGGGCAGTGAAATTAAAGGGAAATTGGGCGAGGGCTTTGTTTATAGCGCAACGCCACCTTACGAAATTGAAAGCACTCCCGTTTTATCCGCTAACGAACTTGCCATTTTAAAGGCGTTAGAAAATGTTTTTGACAAGCTTTACAACAGCCAAAAATTTGAAAATGTTTTAAAATATTTTATGCTTAGCTATTTATCGCCATTTGATTTTTATCTAGATTTTGCAAATTTTACAGCAAAAAGTAGCGTTTCAACTTTGTTTGATTTGCACCAACAAATAGTGGCTTTTGCTAGTTATAAAAATATGAACACCGCATTAATAAAAGATATTTTGCGCTTTGATTATTCCACCACAAACAACAGCAGAAGATTGCCACCCGCAATTAGCGTGGAGTTTGATAAAAACTTTAAAAAACAGTTGGTTTTAAAAGAGATTGATTTTAAAGAAAAATTTTGTATAAATCTAAATTTTAATCCAATAACATTTGAGCCTCAGCAGTTGATTTTGCAAGTTGATTACAGCAAATTTGATAAGGTTTACAAGGCTTATAGTTATAAATTTTTTGCTTTTAGTTAAAATAATTTAAATTTTATTGTCGCTAGCATAAATTTAACACTCAATTTTAACAATGCGTTAGCTATAACAAATAAAAGTAAAAACTATTGATAGTTAAATATTATATAGGCGACAAGTTAATAATAATAAACAAAAAGTTAGTTATAACCAAATAATAAATTAGCCATAAATTAGCAATAAATTAGCCATAAGTTAGCGATAAAAAAGTAATTGCAATTTTGTTAAATTTTGTGTCTAAAATTCCTTGCGCATTTTGTAGTAATATGTTAGAATTTATTTATATTTTACTTACATTTTACATAAATAAATTTTTGGAGGACTGTTATGTCAAAATTTTCTAAAGCGTTAGACAACTTTTTCAAAATTTCAGAAAAAGGCTCTAATTTGAAAACAGAGATTGTTGCAGGTGTAACAACATTTATGGCTATGGTTTACATATTGATTGTAAATCCTAATATGATTTCTAAGTTACCGGGCACATCATTTGGCGGGCTTTACATTGCAACTGCATTAGGCGCAATATTTGGTACACTTATGATGGCATTTGTTGCAAAAATTCCTTTTGCGCAAGCATCAGGCATGGGCTTAAACGCTTACTTTACATTTTCCGTTTGTTTTGCGTCAGGCTTAACTTACGCAAATGCATTGGTTATAGTGTTCTTTAGTGGTATTTTGTTTTTATTTTTAACTGTTGTTGGCATTAGAGAAAAAATTGTTGATGCGGTTCCAGAATCTGTTCGTATGGCAATCCCAGCTGGTATTGGCTTGTTTATCGCTTTTATCGGTTTGCAAAGCGCTGGCATTATAGTTAAAAATCCGGGCACTATCGTTGGCTTAGCTAACCTTAACTTTTTAAAAGTTCCTAGCTTTATTTTGTTGCCAATGTGCGTAACATTTTTGACTTTTATGATTATTGTAATTTTAAGTAAATTAGAAATTAAAGGTTCAATCCTTATTGGTATTTTTGGCGGTACAGCCCTTTATTACATTATTGGTTACTGTGGCGCATTCTTTAACCCTGCAAACGCAAATGACGTTGCAACTGCCGCTGCTTATTTTGGCATTGCAACCGAAGGTGTTGATACTAAGTTAGTTATTGATAGCATTGAGAAAGCTATGCCAGTTTCTGCGGCGTTTGCGCCTAACTGGGCAGTTATGAGTTTAAATCCTTTCACAGCGTTTAGCGCTTGGTGGCACGAGTCTTTTGGCGCAATGTTTACTAAAGGCTTTAGCGGTTTAGGACACATTGGTGGCGCTAGCACATTTGGTAGTATTGTTAAAATATTATCTATTATGCTTGCATTCGCTATGGTTGATATGTTTGATACAATCGGAACATTAATGGGCACTGCAGAACGCGCAGATATGCTTGATGAAAACGGCAAATTGCCTGGCATTAAAAAAGCATTGTTCTCTGACGCTGCCGCAACAGTATTTGGCGCAGTAGTGGGCACTTCTACGGTTACAACTTATGTAGAATCTTCTGCTGGCGTTGCTGAGGGTGGTAGGACAGGCTTTGCAAGTTTGGTTACTGGCATTTTGTTTATTATTGCAATGTTCTTATCTCCAATTGCTTATCTAATCCCCGGTTGCGCAACCGCTGCCGCATTGCTTTATGTTGGCGTGCTTATGATGGGTTGTGTTACTAAAATCAACTTTAATGATTTGTCAATTGCAGTTCCTGCATTTTTAACAATTCTTATGATGCCATTAACTTACAATATTTCTTATGGTATTGCGCTTGGTATTATTTCTCACTTAATTATTAAAGTATGTACTGGCAAAGCAAAAGAAATCAACATTTTCACTGTTATAGTTGGCGTGTTGTTTGCTTGCAACTTTATCTTTATATCTCACTAATTAGCGTTAATTACAAAAACCTAATTAATGTTAATTACAAAATATCTAATTAGTGTTAATTAAAAAAACATAATTAATGTTAATTACTAATACAAAAGTATAAGTGATAAAAAGATAAAAAAATAAAAAGGTAAAAAATTAAAGGCAATCTGCAAAGGTTGCCTTTTGTTTGTATTTTAAAGCCACTGCGCCAATGTTTTATTATTACAAAAGTTTAACGCAGTAATTTTACAGCTAAGTTTTTTAAATAAGCCTAATATGCTATATTAAAAAGTTTTGCAATAAGCTTAATAAACTATAATAAAAAGTTTTTACAAGTTAGGTTTAACCAATGTTTTTTTGCAATTTTTTTTATTGTACATTAAATTATGCGAGGTATTATAATATCTTATATATAATATAATCAAAATAAATTGCTTTTGTACTTGCAAACAGTTGTAAAAAAACAAATTATTATGTATAATAAGCAAAGAAGATGAGGTAACTATGAAAACTTTTTTAGTGTTTCACTCAATAATTTTTTTGAATGATAAATTAAATTTATCAGTATGCAGTTACGGATTTTTGCGCAAAAATACACCAAACAATAAGTAAACACTAAGTCCACAAGTAATTGCGGACTTTTTAAATTTATAAAGGAGAAATGTTATGCCAAAAGTAGCGATTATTATGGGTAGCAACAGTGATTTTGATGTTGTTAAGCCAGCAATCCAAGTTTTAAAAGATTTTAATGTAGAAGTGGAAGTTCGCATTATTTCTGCGCACCGCACGCCAAATGAGGCGCACGATTTTTCTGCTAACGCTGTTAAAAACGGTGTAGAAGTTATTATTGCAGCGGCAGGCAAAGCAGCGCATTTAGGTGGCGTTTTAGCAGCTTACACTCCATTGCCAGTTATTGGTTTGCCAATTAAAAGTTCCACAATGGACGGGCTTGACAGTTTGCTTTCTATTGTGCAAATGCCAGCAGGTATCCCAGTTGCCACGGTTGCAATTAATGGCGCATTAAACGCAGGCTTGCTTGCAATACAAATGTTATCTTTAAAATATGCCAATTTGCAAACAGCGTTAATAAAATATAAGCAAGAAATGGCGCAAAAAGTTGTTGAGGCAGACAAGCAACTTCAATTGGAATTGAACAAATAATAAAAAGTTGTTGAGGCAAGCAACTTAAGTTGAAATTAAATAACAGCAAAACTAATTTTGGGTAAAAGTTAAATTTTTTAACTTTACAATAATAATTAAGGATAAAAATTATGTGTGAATTTATGATGGACAAGCCACAAGATGAATGTGGAATAT
>JAVVTM010000130.1:0-4364 GCA_036653655.1 Clostridia bacterium
AGGCTGGATTTATAATTTTAATTTTAGAAACCTTCTAAGCAGTTTCAACCTAAATTAATAATTCTTATCTTTTAATTATTAATTTAATATTATGGTCTTTAGCCTTTACTTTTAAAAAAATAAAATATAGATCTGTTTTATTTTTACATTATCATAGTAGTTCTCTATGCCAAGAATATATATTATTTTATCTATGTATTATATTTTTGCGTACAAAAAAACTCTAGTAAAAACTAGAGTTAATGGAGCTTCATGTCGGAATCGAACCAACAACCTGCTGATTACAAATCAGCTGCTCTGCCTATTGAGCTACACCAGCAAGTAAAATTTGGTGCCTTGGGGCGGAATTGAACCACCGACACGGAGATTTTCAGTCTCCTGCTCTGCCGACTGAGCTACCAAGGCAAAATGGCGATTTGGAGGGGACTTGAACCCCTGACCTCTAGCGTGACAGGCTAGCGTTCTAACCAACTGAACTACCAAACCAACTGTAATAAATTATAGCAACTTTATACAAAATTTGCAAGTACTTTATTGCGGATTTTTTATTTTAAATTTGCTAAAGATACGGTTTTTGTTAAGTTTACATTATCTTGAATAAAAAAAATAAAAGTTTAACGCTACTTGACAATTAGAACTAATTTAAATTTTTTTATTAAAAATTAATCGACACAAATAGAAAACTTTTTTGCATTAACTTGATTAAACTTAAATTATGAAAGTTTATATAGAGTACATAATTTTTAACAATTTAATAGTTAATTTTTTTATTCTTTACTTAACGGCAAGCTTGTTAAAACAAAAAATAAACATTGTTTTATTGTTAACTTCTGCAAGTTTTGGTACAATTTACGCCGTTTTATTGCCGATATATGCAGTATTAAACAATTTTGCTATAAAAATATCATTAGGGCTTTTGATGGTGGCAATAATGCAAAAATACAATCATATCAGTGAATATATTAAAAATTTGCTATTGTTTTTTGCTGTAACATTTTTTTTGGGCGGAATTGTTTTCGGGTTGCAAAATCTATTTAGTAACAGTTTGGCAAAACAGCTTTTTGCGCCGACAAAGTTATATTTAGGCGCTCTTGCGGTAGCGATGATTGGTTTGACTTATAGCGTAAAAAAAATTATTAATCAAATTTATCAAAAGAAAATTGATTTTGCTAACGAATTTGACGCCCAATTATTTAATGGCGAAAACAGCGTAAAGGTGTGCGCATTGTATGATAGCGGTAATCGACTTTATTGCGATGGCAAAAACCCAATAATATTTTTGGATAATTCTGTTGTGGAAAGATTATATTTTAAAAATAAACCTAATATAATTAAAAATATAAGTGTACAAACTATTGCGGGTAAAAAAGAAATGGAGGTTTTTGTAATTGATAAATTAGTGTTAAATTATGGCGCAAAATCGAAGGAATATTACAAGGTTTTTGCAGGTATTAGCGAGCAAAAATTGTATGAATATAAAGTGATTTTACATTGTGAAATGTGTTTGAGGTAAAATATGTTTAAAAATTTAATTAAAAAAATCAAAGAGTTTTTTTGTAAAAAACCAGCTAGAGTAGACTTTATTTGCGATGGTCAAGCGTTGCCATCGCCACTTAATATTGATGAGGAAAAAGAAGTTATGCTAAAAGTTGCGCAGGGCGATAAATATGCAAGAAAAACTATTATTGAACATAATTTGCGCCTAGTTGTGTATATTGCTAAGAAATTTCAGAATACTAATATTGATATCGAAGATTTAATTTCTGTGGGAACTATTGGTTTGATTAAAGCGATAGGCAGTTTCGATTATAGTAAAAATATAAAGCTCGCCACTTACGCAAGCAGATGTATTGAAAATGAAATATTAATGCATTTGCGAAAAGTTGTAAAATCTAGGGGCGAAATAAGCCTTGAAGAACCACTAAATACAGATTGGGAAGGCAATGTTTTACTGCTTTCGGACATTTTAGGAACAGAAAACGATACCGTTTATAAAGATTTAGAAAATGACGTAGAAAAAGAGATTTTGTTAAAAGCATTTGAAAAATTGCCAAAAAGAGAGTTGCAAATTATTAAAATGCGTTTTGGCGTGCTTAATACACGAAAACTTACTCAAAAAGAAATTGCAGATACAATGGGTATTTCGCAATCTTACATTTCGAGGTTAGAAAAAAAAGTTTTGGCAAAACTTAAGAAAGAGATAATAAAATTTAACTAAAAAAAACCACATATTGCGCCATACATAAGGAGGAAAGTATGACACACAAAGTTGTAATATGTGGAATGAATACGGCAAAATTACCAAAGATTAAAGCTAGTGATTGCGACAAATTGTTGCAAAGCTACTTGCTTGATGGCGAAGAAAATGCAAAAGAACAGCTAATTATGTGCAATTTGCGATTAGTTTTGTCCATTGTGCAAAGATTTAATAATAATGGTAACAATAGTGATGATTTGTTTCAAGTGGGAGTTGTGGGCTTGTTAAAAGCTATAAACAATTTTGATTTGAAATATAATGTAAAATTTAGCACTTACGCTGTCCCAATGATTATTGGCGAAATTAGAAGATATTTAAAAGAAGGTTCATCAATAAAAATTAGCAGAAGTGTTAGAGATGTGGCTTATAAGGCGTTTAAAGCAAGAGAATATTTTGAAATTGAGGAAAATATCTCGCCTACTATCAGCGATATTGCAAAAAAAATTGAGTTGCCTGTGGCGGAAGTTGCTTGTGCGCTTGATGCGGTTAGCGAACCTGTTTCGCTTTACGATACCGTTTATATCGATTGCTATTATAGCATGATGTTTATGTAACAAATTGATTATAAAAAAGAAACTGAAAATTCTTGGGTGGAAAATATGCTACTGCGAGATGCGCTACAAAATTTGCCAGATAAGGAAAAAGAAATTTTAAACCTAAGATATTTTATTGGCAAAACTCAAGTGGAAATATCTGCGCAAATTGGAATGTCGCAAGCACAAGTTTCTAGGCTAGAAAAAAATGCTATAAAACGATTAAAAGTTAAAATAAGTTAAAATAGTAACTATAAATTCTAAAATACAAAGTTTAAAGCTAAAATAGCAAAGTCAAAAGCAAAAAATAAGCTAAAATAGCGATTTTATTGAAATTCAAAAAATAAAACGACACTAAAATAAGCTAAAAACTAAATAAATTTGCATAAAATAAGAGGTTAAATCATAAACAATATAGGAGGCACTATGTCATCATTTGATTTAACCTTTTGTGAATTGCGAGAAAAAGAAGTTATTAATGTTGTCGATGGCAAGCGTTTGGGGCGTGTCATTGATTTAGCTTTTACCGTGCAAGGCTGTGTAAAGGGCATTATTGTACCCGGCGAACGCCGAATTTTTAAAAACATTTCGGGCAATGATTGCATTTATATTAGTTGGAAAAAAATTATTAAAATTGGGCAAGATGTTATTTTGGTGGAACTTTCTAGCGCCGGCAATGTTACTGGAAGTATCGAAAACAATAGCAACAGTTAAAATATTTATCTTTACAAAACACTTATTTTGCTTTATAATAACAACGAGGTGGGTATATGAAGTGTATGAGTTGTGGGTCGTTTGATAGCAAGGTTATCGATAGCAGGTTAAGTGAAGATGGCACTTGTATTAAGCGTAGAAGGGAATGTAATAACTGCGGAAAGCGTTATACAACCTATGAAACCATTGAAATTAACCAGATTATGGTTATTAAAAAAAGTGGCAATAGGCAAACCTTTAGCAAGCAAAAACTAAAACAAGGCATTTTAAAAGCGTGCGAAAAACGCCCTGTTCCAATGCAAAAAATTGATGATTTGGTTGATTCTATTGAAAAAAAGCTATCCAACAGCTTGGAGCAAGAGTTTTATTCTAAAGATATTGGCGATATGGTTATGGAAGGCTTAAAGGATATTGATGAGGTTGCATATGTTCGTTTTGCCGCTGTTCATAGGCAATTTAAAGATATTACTTCTTGGCTTAGCGAAATTGAGGAGCTTTTAAAGGAAAAAAGTGGTGTAAAAGCAGTTAAAACTGCCAATAACGATAAAACTGAATCGGCTAACACCACAGATAATGATTAATACAAATTTAATTAAATAAATGCAATTTTAGCGTGATAACCTCACGCTAATTTTTTTTTGCTTTTTACTATTTGCTTTTTAGTTTCTTGCTTAACATTGATTAGTTTAAAATTTAGGCAAGCATTAACAAATTTGTTGTGAGGGCAGATAAACTTGTCGTTATTTGTTGAATATTTGCAAGTTTTGTAACATAAATTTAGATGAGGTGATTTATGATTACAGGAATTATGCTATTGATTGGTCAGTTACTATTTATGACATCTTATGTTAAAGATAATG
>JAVVTM010000131.1:0-4332 GCA_036653655.1 Clostridia bacterium
GTTTGTAGCCGTTTTCGATAGCCATATACATATCAATACTGTTTTGCACATAACCTTGTTTTTGGGTTTTTTCTAGCGCAAAATTGTCAAAAGTTGAAACTCTTGCAGGGTACAATGTGCTGTCCATATTACTGCCAACATATTTTGGCGTGATATAAGGATATTGCGGATATTCTCTTGCATCAGTGCCCGCAGTTTTCCACATTGGCAAGCCTTTGCAAGTAAAAGTAACTTTGATGCTGTAATAGTTGCTGTTTATCTTTTTAATATTGGTAGAAAGCTTTAGCGCCTCTCTAAATGTCAAATAATAACTATCAAACATAGTGCCAACACTTGGAACTGTATCCTCAAAATTGTAGTAATTTATGTAAAAATTTTGTTCGGTTGTATTATCTTCTGTCAACAAAAGATAATGCACAAAAGTTTCAAACTCATCAGCGCTATCAATATAGTAATCATATTTTTTGCCAGCAAAATAAAAATTCTTTTCAATAATTGGCCTTAATGCTTGGTCAATTTCCTCAATGACTAACGCAGTGCCAAACATATTTTCGATGCCATTTTTGATAACGCCAAGATTTACAACATCGCCAACGGCAGCGCTTACAGTAAAGTAATTGCCTTTAAAAGTTGCATCGGTTTTAGAATTAAAAACTTTTTCGGTTGTAGCGCCCTTGTTTATGTACAAATTGTACTCTAAATTTTCTTCTTTAGCGTAATCCCAAACAAACTCATACTTGCCCTCATTAGTGTAATTATACTTAAATTCTGTTGGCATAAAATCGTAATATTTGTATGTAGTTTCGCCATATTCGCTAGATTTAATAAATTCTTCATTGTTAGAATTTGCTTTAACTTTTATGATATAAGTTTCGTTTGTATCGGTAATGGTATAACTAATATTGTTTTCAGTAACATCTTCTTTTTTTACGATATTAGCCTCGATAACTTCTTTTTTATAAATTAAAATTGAATAATTTTTTGCAAAATCGCTTTTGTTCCAATTAATAGTAATGGTAATTTTGTTGCCAACAGCGCTAATTTTTGCATTAACAATTGGCTTTGCAATTTGACTATCAATATTAACTGTTAAAAGCGCATATTCGCTGTTTGTAAAAAGGTTTAAATCGCCCCTAGCAAAAACCTTAACTTTAACCTCGCCAGAATAGCCTTTTAACTGATAAAATGTATCGTTTACGAAAACAGCTTCGGAGTCGTTAACAATAACGCCATACTCTAATGCGTTATCAACGGCTTGCCATTTTACAGTGTTAGAAACAACATCAAATGTTAAATCAACCTTTTTTAGGGCTTGCTTTTCAAAATTGCAACCAACAAAAAGTGTTGCAAGCACAAAAAACATTAATATTACTGCAAAAATGCTTTTATTTTTAAAAAACTGCTTCTTCATATTTGTATTATATCATAAATATTTAAAATTGAAAATACTTATTGAGTTTTTTTTAAAGTTGTTTTATAATGTAACTGCTTAGCATTTTACAAAGGAGATATTATTTATGGATAATAAGGTATTAGTAGTAGATATTGAGGGAGTAAAAGCAGAATTACCAATTTTGCCATTACCAAGTGGCGTTAAAATCGCATTTTTTAATTTACACGGCAATCAAGCGTTAACCGAACATTGCGGAAAGGCGCTAGCGCAAAAAATTAAAGGTTGCGATGTTGTTATCACGGCGGAGTCTAAAGGCTTACAGCTTGCGCATTGCGTTGCAAAATATCTTAATCAAGAATATTACGCAGTCGCTCGAAAAAGCAAAAAATTATATATGCAAGATGGCATAGAAGTTAATATTGATTCTTCAATAACAACGGGTACAGAACAAAAATTGTATTTGTCCAACCACGATGCAACCTTGCTTAAAGGCAAAAATGTTGCGATTGTTGATGACGTTATTAGCACCGGCAACAGCCTTGTTGGGTTGGAAAATTTAGTTAAAAAAGCAGGTGGCAAAATTGTAGCTAAAGCGTTTATTTTGGCTGAAGGCGAAAGTAAAAACCGCAAAGATATTATTTATTTGGCTGATATTCCACTTTTATAAGCAATAGCTAACAATTTTAAAGCAATTAAATATGAAATAATTTATAAGTAATAAATTGCAAATTTAACACTATTATAAGTTGCACAAATCATATCTAAGCAGTTTAAATAAATTTATTTTATGCAATAAATTAATTAAGGCAATTTTAAAGATAAACGCTTTTTGTTCAACACAAAATTAGCGCATTAAATTTTATCAATAAAAAGAGGTACATTTTGTTATGTACCTCTTATTTTTTTAACTACTAAAATATTTTTGTGATATTCCATTTTATTTAATTAAATTGTTTTTGTGATATTGCATTTTTTTAAATTAATTGCTTTTTATAACCTAATTTTTTAATTAAATATTTTGTGGTTATTTAATTTTCATCTTTTTTATCTTCGTTTTCGGTTTTGATAATTTGGTCAACAACATCAACATTCGCATCAAATGGCGTTTCGATGTTGCTTAGCAACGCATTACTTACAATGTTATCTGTTTTGTCGCTAAGTTCCCCTTGAACCAAGCCTTTTGCCAACATTTTCTTTTCGTCGCTTTTGTAAATAACTTTTAACAAAATTGGCGTTAAGAATGAAGAACAAATTACAAGCATTAAAACCGCTGGCAACATTGTGGGCGCAAGCAAGCCACTTTCGATACCTTTTGTTGCTACAATCAAGGCGACTTCGCCCCTCGCCATCATACCAACGCCACACTTTAAGCTGTCCGCCGTGTTGTATCCGCAAACTTTTGCGCCAATACCGCAACCAACAAATTTTGCAAACAAACCAACGCAAACAAACAAAAAGCCAAATAGTAAAACGCTCCAAGTAAAACCGCTAAAATCGGCGCATATGCCAATATTAGCAAAAAATATTGGGCTAAAAATCATATAGCTATTGATATCAATTTTGCGTTCGATATATTCGGTAGATTTCATATTAGAAAGCACAATACCTGCGATAAATGCGCCTGTAATATCGGCAATTTTAAAGATAGCCTCTGCGCTCCAAGCCATAAAAAAGCAAAACGCTAAGCTAAATATTGGCAATCTTCGCAATTGAAAGTTCTTTTTGTTGCTGAGATGTTTAAATAACATATGCCCAAAAATGCCCACGATAATTGCAGATACAAAAAAGCCTAAAACACGCAAAATTAGCATACCAGCGTTAACATCATTATTTTTCATACCAATAACGATAGTTAAAATTACAATGCCAATAATATCATCAAGAATGGCTGCGCTCAAAATAGAAGTGCCCACCTTGCCTTTAACTTTGCCAAGCTCCTTTAAAACTTCTACGGTAATGCCAACGCTTGTCGCCGTTAAAATTACGCCAAAAAAGAAGTCCTGCAAAAACTTGTTCATATCCATACCTTTAAAATCGCCATGCCAAATAACGGCAAGCAAAAAGCCCAAGCCTAAAGGCACAATAACGCCAAGCGAAGTGATTACAATGGCGGCAACACCATTGCTTTTAATTTCTTTTAAATTAGTTTCCATACCGGCGGTAAACATCAGCATAACAACGCCAATTTCCGCCATAACTTTTAGTGGCAAACTAGGTTCGATACCAATTGGAGTCTTAAAGAGCGTGGTTGTTAACATAATACAAAGTGGCCCAATAACAAGCCCTGCTAGCAATGCGCCAACAACCTGAGGTAAACCAAGTTTCCTCATTAAAATACCTAGTGATTTTGTAGCTAACAAAATAACAGCTAAATCTAAAAATATTTTATAATTCATTTTAACTCCTTTCCTTTTGCAACCGTCTAAATTATATTATGAAATAGTAATAAAGTCAAACAAATTGTTTAACATTAACAAGTATATATGTATTATTGCGCGCAAAGAACAAATAAAAAAAATACCTTGCGGTATTTTAATATTGTTTTGTATTTTAATGATAATTTTTTAAAATATTTGTTGATTTTCCATTAATAATCTAAAGCAAAATTGCGATAATTAAATATCTAAAATTACAATTGCGATAATCTAATATCTAAAATGACAATCACGCTAATCTAATATCAAAATTAACAATTGCGATATTTCTAATATCTAAAATTACAATTGCGATAATCTAATATCAAAATTACAATTGCGATACGCCACATCAAAATTTTACTTTTTTTACGCTAAAACCTTTAAGCAGTTTTGCTTAAAGTTATAGGTTAAAATTAAAAAAATTAAGTAAAAAAATAGGTTAAAGTTCTATTGAGTTAAGAATGTTTCTTAGTTCTTCAATTTCGGTTTTAGATAAAGTAATGCCTTTGCCCATTTTTTCTT
>JAVVTM010000132.1:0-4277 GCA_036653655.1 Clostridia bacterium
TCAAACCCCTAAATGTGAATTCAAACCCAAAAAAAGTAACTCCCCAATCTTTGGGGAGTATTTGTCTTTTTATATTGTCATAGTTTCCTAGTGGTAAGATTATTCGTACAAAATAATAAATTAGAGTAAAGTATAAGTAGCTTTGTGCTAAATAATCATTATAAAGTTAATGGCTTTCTAGTAGTAAGTTTATTCGTGCTATAAATATAGTTTTCTAGTAGTAATGTTATTCGTGCTAAATAATAATATAGAGCAAAGTATAAGTAGTTTTGTGCAAAATAATGATTATAGCGTCGAAGACAGTTACCTCAAAGCTTAGCTTTGGTCGAAGACAATTGGGTCAAGCGCCACGCTTGCGAAGACAGTTACCTCAAAGCTTAGCTTTGGTGGGAGAAAAACAAAGATTTTTAATTGCTTCTAGGTAGATTTTGTACATTTTTTCAAAATCGGTAAGTTTAACGCATTCATTTGCTTGATGAATGGTGCTTTCGGTATTAGGGAAAATTGGTCCAAAAGCAACGCCTTTAGGCAAAACCCTTGCATATGTGCCACCGCCTATTGAAATTGGTTTAGCGTTTGTTTGCATAACATTGTTGTAAGCGGTTAAAAGTTTGGTGCAAAGCGCATCATCTGGGGCGATATACAACGGGTTGTGGAACATAGTAATTTGCAATTTTGCATCGGGCAAAGCGCCTTGAATGCGGTTTTGCACAAGTTCTTTAGTATAACTAATAGGGTAGCGAATATCCAATGAAAAATGCAGCTTGTTATTTTGCAATGAAACAAGCCCAACATTGCAAGTAGTAGCGCCACTTTTTGCATCTTGGAGGTTAACATTAAGCCCACTGCCATCATTTGTTGCAAGTTTTTGCAATAAAAAGGTGTAGCCATCGCCAAAAACTTGGCTAAAAGCGGAAAGCATTTTGTAAAAAGCATTAATGCCTAAATGTGGGCAAGAGCCGTGCGCAGATTTGCCAAAAAAAGTAACTTTATTGCCGTTAATACTGCCACCTAAGGCAAGCAATTCAGTTTTTTCTTGTTCGGTAATGGCGCTTAGCGTAGCGGTTGCTTCAGACATAACCACATTAGGGCGTTCGCCACCGCAAATATTTATCAAATTGTTAGGTTTTTCAATTTCGACATCAAAATAAACAATGCCCTTTTCGCAATTAATAACAGGAAAATCGCCATCAGGAGAAAACCCAACGGCAGGCATTTCCTCATTTTCAACATATTTATCCATACATTTCCAGCCACTTTCCTCGTTGCAACCAAAAATAATGCGGATTTTTTTTGTAGGAAGATAGGTTAAAGAAAGCTCCTTAACAGCAAACAAACAAGCAATAATAGGCCCTTTATTATCCAAAACGCCTCTGCCATAAAGTATCCCGTTGTCAATAATTGCCGAAAGCGCAGGAAACTTCCACCCGCTATTGTTAAACGGAACGGTGTCTAAGTGCCCTAAAATGCCAAACAACTCGCCAGAACCAATTTCCGCATAGCCGTAATACTTTTTGTTTACGGTTGTAAAACCCAAGTTTTTAGCAACATCAAGGGTGTATTCCAGACAGTTGTTGATGTTTTCGCCAAAAGGCATATCGTTTTGTGGTGGTTGTTGCACGCAATCAAAAGTGATTGCTTTTTGCACACAAGCAAGCATATCGTTATAATAATTCATAATGCTCCTTTATATAATTTTATATTTGTTTAATATATTATACACTATTTTTGAAAAATATGATAAGATATAATCAATATGGAAAATCAAATTCACGAGGGACACAGAAAAAGAATGAAAGAAAAGGTGCTTGCAGGCGGTGTAAAAAGTTTACAACCACACGAAGCGCTAGAATTTATGCTGTATCCATTTATACCTCGCAAAAACACCAACGATATTGCTCACCGCCTAATTGATGAATTTGGCAATTTTTGCAATGTATTAGACGCCGACAAACAAGAATTAATGAAAGTTGAGGGAATGACAGAAAACGCAAGCTTGTATTTTACAACATTGCCACAAATTTTTAACGCTTATAGCCAATGCAAAAATGAGGATAAGCCAGTTTTAAACACTTACAAACAAGCAAAAGATTTTTTTATCAATCTAATGAAAAATATGCAAGTGGAAAATGTTTATTTGGCGTGCTTAAATAGCGACCAAAAATTGATACATATCAAGTGTATGAACACAGGTGTAGTTAATCAAAGTAGCGTGCATATAAGGAGCATTGCGCACGAAGCGCTAAAATTTAACGCAAGTGGGATAATCCTTGCGCACAACCACCCTTCAAACAATCTTAACCCGTCTGCGCAAGATATCGCTTTTACAAAAAAGCTTGTAATAACAATGCAACAACTAGAAATCCCCGTTATAGACCACTTGATTGTGGGCGCTGATGATGTGTATAGCTTTAAAAAGGAAGGCAAAATTGACAGCTTTTTATCGGAATATTACAGCATAGTTTAAAATAACTAGGGTAACAAAATAAAACACTAAAATGAACACTAAAAACACTAAAAACAGCAAAGCGGTAAAACAGTAAAGCACTAAAACAAACGCAAAAACAGTAAAGCGCCAAACAAGCGGTAAAACAAGCGGTAAATATTTAAACAAATAATAAACGATAGTGCAAGCGCTAAATAGTAAAAAGCACTAAAAACAGTAAAGCAAACAGTAAAATAATTAAAACAAAACATAAAATTATAAACAAAAATAAGGAGATATGATGAAAGTTAGAACAAGATTTGCGCCTAGTCCAACAGGCTTTATGCACATTGGCAATTTGAGAACTTGCCTTTACGCATATTTGTATGCAAAAAAATTTGATGGCGATTTTATTTTAAGAATTGAGGATACCGACCGAGAACGCTATGTTGAAGGAGCGGTTGAAACGATATATAGGACATTGCAAACGGCAGGTATAGAGCACGATGAAGGCCCGGATAAGGACAAGGGTTTTGGGCCATATGTGCAAAGCGAGCGCAAAGGAATTTATTTGGAGTATGCCAAAATGCTTGTGCAAAAAGGTGGCGCATACTATTGTTTTTGCGATAAAGAGCGGTTAGAAAGTTTGGCTGATGAAAATGGAATAAAGCGTTATGACAAGCATTGTTTAAAACTAACGGCAGAGGAAGTTGCTCAAAAATTGGAGAGTGGCTTGCCTTATGTTATCAGGCAAAATATCCCACAAAACGGCGCAAGTGAATATGAAGATATGGTTTTTGGCAAGATTAGCGTAGATTATAGCGAATTGGAAGATGGCATTTTAATTAAAAGCGATGGTATGCCAACCTACAATTTTGCCAATGTAGTTGATGACCATTTAATGCAAATTTCTCATGTTATAAGGGGCACAGAATATTTGTCAAGCACGCCAAAGTACAATTTAATGTATGACGCTTTTGGTTGGGAACGCCCAAAGTATATGCATTTGCCACCAATTATGAAAGATGAACACCGCAAATTGAGCAAGCGTTTTGGCGATGCCAATTTTGAGGATTTTATACAAAAAGGCTTTTTGCCAGAGGCAATAGTAAACTACATTGCGTTGCTTGGCTGGAGCCCAAAAGACAACAAAGAAAAGATGACTATGTCAGAAATGATTGAGGAGTTTTGCGTTGACGGCATTAGCAAATCGGGCAGTATTTTTGATGAAGTTAAAATGCGTTGGCTAAATGGCGAATATATTAAGCAATTGAGTTTGGAGCAATTTATGAGCCACGCAACGCCATATTTTGAAAGTAGCCTTATAGCTGGCAAATATGATTACGAAAAATTGGGCAAGCTTTTGCTAACAAGAATTGAAACATTTGGCGATATACCACAAAAGGTTAATTTTTTACAAGAGTTTGGCGAGTATGATTGCGAGATGTATTTTAGCAAAAAAATGAAGGTAACAAAGGAACTAGCGCTTGTAATTTTAAAGGAAGCTATTGATGTTTGGGGGCAGTTGAGCGATTGGACAGAGGACGCCTTAAAAGAAAAAATTGCGCAAATGGCTGAGAGTTTGAGCGTAAAAAGCGGGCAAGTATTTTTGCCAATAAGGCTAGCCATAACCGGCGTTGCAAGCACACCCGGCGGAGCTACCGAAATGGCGGATATTTTAGGCAAAGAGGAAACTTTAAAGAGGTTAAATTTTAGCTTAAACTTATTACAAAAAAATTTAGAGGTTTAATATGAGTAAATTTATAAATGTTACGGCAACTGCAAGCGATATGTTTGCGCCAGATACTATGGTTATTAATTGCAATCTAACGCTAAAAGGCGAAAGCTATGA
>JAVVTM010000133.1:0-4253 GCA_036653655.1 Clostridia bacterium
ATTATTAAAATGATAGCTACTGCTTACGATTTGCGGATATTATTTAAACGGGAAGAAATTGTGTTTAGGCGAAGATAGCGAACATTTTTACGAGGGCGTGTATATTTAATACACAACCGAGTAGAAATGCGAAACTATATGAAGCATAAACCGATTTATTACCGTTTAAATGAGATGTTTAACATTTCATTTAACAACTCCTTGTTGTAAAAATAACTTGCGCCACCTATGCAACAACAATTATCAATATCTTCGATAAGATTAATTTTCATTAGTAATTTTGCTTGCAAATAATCTGCCAAGCCAACCAGCTTGCCTGCGCCACCGCAGACATAAATGCCCTTGCGATAAATTTCTTCGCCCAAGTTTTCGGGTATCATAAAGAGAACCTTTTCAACAACGCCACAAATTTTATCAATTGCGGGTAAAATTGCCTCCTTAATTTCCCTAGCGGTCAATTTAACGCTTTTAGGTTCTTTATCCACCAAACCCCTACCATTGACGGTAACGGTTGTGAAATCATCTTTTAGGAGGTTAGCAACCACCTTTTTAAGCCTTTCGGTTGTAAAATATTGCACCATAACACGGTATTTATCGGCTAAATAATCCATAATTAATTGGTTTATTGAATCTCCGCAAATATCGACAGTACAGCCAGCTATAATGCCTTTGGGCGTTACAATTGCAACTTCGGTTTTTTCTCCGCCAAAATCTATAATACAATTGCTACCGCCAATTGATTGATTGACAGCGCAAACAGACTCGATAAGGGTAATTTTACTTGCGCCTGTGGCGATAAAAACTTCTTCAACTTGCTTGCGTTCGGTTAAAGTTAACCCGCACGAAATGCCCACAATAACTTCAAATTTACTTTTTGTAAAATAGTTTTGTTTTAATGATTTGTCAATCAAGCTTTTAAGCAAAAGAACAGCGCCTTTAGGATGATAAATTGCGCCACATTTTATTGGGTAAACAATTTGTTGGTCGATAGTGGTGTTGCCAATTAAGCTTTGCGCCTTGCTACCGCTTGCCACCAATGTAACACGCTTTTTGTGGTTAGAAATAACAACAATGCTAGGCTCTTTTAAAATTAAACCTGCATCTTTTTTGTAAATTGTTATATTTTTACTTCCTAAATCAACAAAATACTCAGTCATTATATCTCCTTAAATATTTTTTTAGTTTTTCTGTGGGCAAACCAACAATGTTGTTGTAACTGCCCTTGTATTTTTTTACTAAATCGCCATCTTGAATACCATAACCGCCAGCCTTATCATAACAACTGCCAGTTTTAATATAATTTTCTATTTGCAAATTGGTTAGCTTGTTAAAACAAACCAAACTTTTTGCGCAAAATTGAGTAATTTTTTGCCCTTTAGCAAGAGTAACGCCACTATAAACTGCGTGCCACTTGCCACTTAGTAAACGCAAAAAACGCTTTGCCTCTTGGTAATCTTTTGGTTTCCCTAAAAATTGACCTTTGTAGTAAACAAGCGTATCAACGCCCAACAAAATATCGCCAGAAAATTGCGCCATTAAAGGCACAATTTTTTGATAACTTAAATCTTTAACGCATTTGCGTGGGTTGTTAAATTTTTTTATTTCTTCCACATTTGTAGGAATTACCTTAAAATCTTTTGTGATTTTTAAAAGCAATTCGTTACGGCGTGGCGATTTTGACGCTAAAATTAATGTCATTATAATATTTGTAAATTCTTTTTGTAAGCCTTTTTAAATTCTTGAGCGCAAGTCATTGCATCTTTAATTTCTAGTGAGCAATCACCGCCATCTGCATCTGTTTTCATAATAACGCTATCGCCCAAAACATCACAAGTAATGTTTTTGATAACGCCACTCATACTCCTATCAAAACTTTCGGCAATACGAACAATCACGCCCAACTTCATTATTGCATCAACATCTTCATCGGTTAGCATATCTCTGTAACGCATAAAATCGGCTGTAACCAATTCGCCTTTGCGGTGCAATGACGCTACAAAAGCAGCCATAACCAACTCCTTGTGAGAAACGCCATAAAGGTTGCTGTTTAAAATGATGTAGCAACTGTGCTTGTGGTGGTCGTAATATTTAATGTGATTGCCACAATCGTGCAACATAGCCGCCGTACGCAAAATGCGAACATACAAACGAGGAAGTTTGTGCAAAACTTTTAATTGCTTGAACAATTGAATAGACAAATTGTAAACTTGCTCTGCGTGCTCGATATTTTCGCCATAAAACTTTAAAATTGTGTAAATACTATGCCCCAAAACATCAGAAATAGGTTTATCGTTGGTGCTTGGAACAGCGTACTTAAACATTGTGCCCTCACGCAAGCCAGAACCAGAAATGACAATTTCTTCAAAATTGAAAATATCCATAACAGCGCTTATCGCAGACAATGCAGAAGGAAAAATATCCGCCCTAACGCTTGATAACCCCTTAATTTTCATTGTTTTATCTAAATCTAAAACCTTAATACTGTTAAAAATGCCTTCAAAATCTTTGCGGACAACACGATAATTGTGTGTCATATCTAAAGGATATTTTTTAACCATACGGCTAATTTTGCCAATATTTCGGAAAGAACCGCCCACGCCAATAAGTTTTGCATCGGCATCCAACTTGTCAATCCAATCTAGTTGTTTTACTTGTTCAGTAAAAAACTCCTTAATAAGCTGCGACCTTTCCTCTGGAGAATTGCCTTGGTCTTTAAACAAATCGGTTAAATTTACAGTGCCATAAGGGATTGTTGCGTTGTACAACAAATTTTTACGGTTGTAATAAACCAATTGCGAACTGCCACCGCCAATATCCATAATTAGCCCACGAGGAATATCTAGCGAATTAATAACGCCTTGATAAACCAATTGAGCCTCCTCATCTTTATCTAAAACTTTTAGCTTAAAACCGCAAGTAGCAGAAACTTCGTCCAAAAAACTCCTTTGGTTTTTTGCGCGCCTAACTGCAGCGGTTGCATATGCGTAAATTTTTTCCACATCATTAGCATCGCACAACCTACGAAACATTTTTAATGTTTTTATTGTTTGAGCAATCCTAACTGGCTTTAAATAGCCATCAATTTCCATATCTTGAGCAAGCCTAACTGTTTCTTTTAATTCATCAAAAACAGAAAAGTAACCTTCTTCAAGAATTTTGACCAACACTAAGCGTGCTGAGTTTGAACCAACATCGATAATTCCTATCTTTTCCATACTTCATCCTTCACAATTTATTCTAATATTTTTCCCCTAAAGCACAATAACAAACTCGCAACGAGTAAAATCCCAAAAAAATGATGTGCAAATACAAGCACAACAAGCAAGTTGACTTATTAACATACTAACCACACTATTAATATAACACAAAAAAAGCATAAAGACAATACCCAAAATTATCTTTATGCTCTTTTTATTAAATATTTTTTAAACTTAGATGCTTTTAATACATTTAGTAGGACATTTTTCGGCGCACTTGCCACAAGACTTGCATAAATCGTAATTTATTACAGGAAGTTTGTTGTCCATTGTAATTGCTTTTTCTGGGCAAACCTTTTCACACATGCCACAACCAATACAACCATTGCTACAAATATCCTTAACCGCTTTGCCAAAATCGTGGCTATTGCAAGCGATGTAATATTTTGCCTTGGCAGGGATACGCTTGATGACATATTTTGGACAAGTGTTAGAACACAAGCCACAAGCTATACACTTGCTTTGGTCAATTTCGGCATAACCTTTGGTTGTAACCTTTATTGCTCCCACAGGGCAAACATTTGCGCAACTGCCCAAACCCATACAACCATAGCTACATTCCTTTTTTCCGTTAGAAACAAACACAGCGTCAATACAATCTTTGTAACCAGCGTAAGCGTATTTATCTTCGCAATAAATGCCACCTGTGCAAGCGACAACAAGTTTTGTTTTTTCGCTATCATTTTCTACTCCCAACAAATTGGCAATAGCTTGCTTGTTTTCGGCAGAAGTAACGCTACATTCGCTAACTTTAGCTTTGCCCTCTACAAGCGCCTTAGCAAATGCGCTACAACCTGCATATCCGCAAGCTCCGCAGTTTGCGCCAGCTAAAAGATTTTTTGTATCTTCTTCTTTTTTATCCACTTTAACGGCAAACTTTTTATCCATCACAACAATTAAAGCTGAAAACCCAAATGCAATAACAAATAAAATAATTATAGGCCAAATATACTGCATAATTCCTCCTTAAAATACCATTCCGGCAAATGCGACAAA
>JAVVTM010000134.1:0-4173 GCA_036653655.1 Clostridia bacterium
ACGGTGGCGCCTGCCCCGGCAAATTTCGCCAAAGGCTCGTAAATGCCAATTGCCGAAAGCAGCACGCCGCCCACTACATATATCACCAAAATGCGCGCAGGGGTAAGCTTTGTAAAATCCATTAAAAGCTGCCCGATAACGCAAAACATGCCGCCCACCGCAAATGCCCAAAAATAATGCATAAACTCAATTCCTTTCACATTTTGTGATAATTTGATAATTGCGAAACAGGCAAAGATAAACAAAACTGTAAAGGCACGCATCACGCGTGTGCCATAAAACGGCAGAAATACCACTTAATCGCATGAGAAAGTCGCGCCGGCACAGCTAATTTCTTTTTTGATTGTGAAAAAATGCCCATTTTACAATTGTTATTTGTGATTATTATTTCATTATATTTTAAATAAACATATCATTAATGTGATAATTCTACCAAATGCGCAACGCAAGGTATGCTTTCGCCTTGCAAACTAGAAGTCTTGCTTAAAAGCGCCCCAGTTGGCACAAAAAGTACTTTTTTAATGTTTTTAGCTAACATTTCCTTATAAATATAGCTACAAAAAACAACCGAACTGCACCCTGCGCCACTTCCACCTTGGCAAACTTTTTGTTTATCAGTAAAAATCATAGCGCCACAATCGTTTAAATTGTCCAAAATTAGCCCTTCTTCTTTGCACAAATAATACAAAACATCTCTGCCATAGCGCCCTAAATCTCCCGTTAAAATCAAATCAAAATAATCGGGGGTAAGATGAGTATCTTCAAAAAATCTAGCGATAGTATGACAACAAGCAGGCGCCATAGCTCCACCCATATTTGCAGAATCTTTAACGCCTAAATCGAGTACTTTTCCAAAAGTAACCGCCTTAATTTGTGGCATTGCGCATTTTTGGTTTGTAAGCAAGCAAGCGCCTGCGCCTGTTACTGTTGTTTGAGAAGTTGGCATTGGTATTGTCCCCAATTCAAGCGGAAAACGGTACAATCTTTCTGCCGTGCAATAATGTGAAGAAGTGCAACATAAAATATTTTTAAAATGTTTTAATTGCAACATTACAGCGCCAACACCTAAACATGCGCCAAAAGTGGAACATGCGCTGTAAATACCCAAAAAAGCGGTGTTAAATTCTCTTGCCGAATAGGAAGCCGTAATAATTTGATTAAGCAAATCGCCACCAATAATTAAATCTAAATCTAAATCGGTTAGGTTTTGTTTTTTTAGCACATTTTGCATAACTTCTTTATGCATTTTAATTTCTGCTTGCTCGTGCGTTTTACAGCCATACTTTGTATTTTCAATAATCATATCATAATAGTTGGCAAAAGCCCCCTTTCCTTCCAACTCGCCTGCGATTGTATCGGCGCATTTAATGTAAACTGGCTTTTCTAAAATAATAGTTTTATTTTGTATCATCATAATTTTACCCTCTAAAATTTGGTTATTAGTGCGATATTTATTTTAATATTTTAATATTTTTAAATTTTATCTTCTTATATTCTTATATTTATAATATTTTTACTATATTTGTTACTTAAAACAGCCCTACAATGTAATAAATAACGCCAATCAAAACAGAAGAAGTTATGCCCGAAACAATTACTGGCCCTGCAATTGTAAACATTTTTGCCATTAATCCATAAATTACACCTTCGCTGTGAAACTCCATAGCTGGCGCAACAATAGAATTTGCAAACCCCGTAATTGGTATGATACTGCCTGCGCCTGCAAAATAACCAATTTTGTCGTAGAAGCCCAATCCCGTGCACAATGCGCCAATAACAATCATTGTCATTGATGTTAAAGCGCCTATTTCATCAATTTTTAGTGATAAAAAGCGTTGATAAATATCAAAAATGCCTTGCGCAAACACACAAATGCCACCGCCCACCAAAAAAGCTGCAAGCAAGGTTTTAATTTGCGATGTTTTTGGTGATGTTTTTTTAATATACTCTTGATATTCTTTGTTTTCTAGCATTAATTACCTCTTTTATTGTTCTTTTCAACTTCTATTTGTCTTTAACTTATAGTTAACTTTAGCCTCTAGTTCTTTTTAACTTTTACTTGCCTTTAGCCTCTAGTTCTTTTTAACTTATAGTTAACTTTAACTCTAGTTGTTTTTTACTATTTCTTGCCTTTAGCCTCTAGTTCTTTTTAACTTTTAGTACCTTCAACTACTAATTTCCTTTTAATTAAACTCATAAAATTAGTTACCTTTTAACATTTTCCACTTCTTCTTTTTTAACCTCAGTGTTGTAATAAATTTCTTTATCTTCTGGGTTGTCATAATATATAATGTTTTTCATAAAAAAAATACCTCAATTAAATTTTGGCTTAATTGAGGTTTTTTATTCATATTTTATGCAATAATTGTTTTTTTAATTTTTTGCAATATTTTACTTTCTAAACGAGAGATTTGCACTTGCGAAACGCCCATAAGAGTTGCAATTTCGCTTTGTGTTTTATCACGATAATAGCGTAAAATTATAATCGTGCGTTCTCGCTCGGGCAAGGAATTAATTACATCTTTAATTAAAATTTTGTCAATAATGTCATCTTGCGTTTCCTTATTTGGTATTTTATCCATTAAAGTTTTAGAGCTGTCATCATCAACTTTTTCATAGAGCGAAAGAGGAAACCTAGTGCTATCCATAGCGTAAATAACATCTTGCGGTTCTATTTCAAAGTTGCTTGCAATCAAATCTATCTCTGGCGAAGTTTGATAAACGCTTTTGTATTTTTCAATAAAGATATTAATTTTTATCGCCAAAGATTTAATACTGCGTGATACTTTAATTGCGCCATCATCTCTAATAAATCGTTTAATTTCGCCAGTTATCATTGGTACAGCATAGGTAGAAAAATGCACTTCATAGCTTAAATCAAAATTGTTTATCGCTTTAACCAAGCCCATTACACCCAACTGCATTAAGTCTTCATATTCAACTTTACAATTACGGTAACGCCTAATAATGCTTTTAATTAACGGCGTATTATGTTCAATAAGTTTTGTTTTGGCACTTTCATCCCCTGCTTGCGCTTTTTTAATAAATTCTATTGTTTCCAAGTGCTCAAGCATTCTAATCCTCCTTTATAGTTTTAAACATAGTTACTTTTGTGCCCTCGTTTACTTTTGAAGTTACAATCACATCATCCATAAAAGTTTTCATAAGTGTAAAGCCCATACCACTGCGTTCTTCTTCTGGTTTTGTGGTAAAAAATGGTTGCAACGCCGTTTCGACATCTTCAATGCCAGCGCCACTGTCTTGAATGATTATTTCCACTTTATTATTATCTAACCCAACAGATATTAAAATTGTTTGGTTATTTAGCCCCTTGTAGGCGTGCACAATACAATTTGTAACCGCCTCCGAAACGGCAGTTTTGATATCGTTAATTTCTTCTAAAGTTGGGTTTAACGCCAAGACAAAGCTTGCTACGCTACTTCTTGCAAAAGCTTCGTTTTCGCTTTTTGCCAATAATTTCATTTCCAATTTGTTAAAATAATTTTCCATAACTTCTCCTTATAATTTTTTAAATATGTTGTAAAGCCCGCTAGTGTTTAAAATTTTGTCAATATGTCCGCTAACATTAGAAACATATTGAGGGATTTTGTTAACAGCAAGCAATTTATATCGTCCAATAAGCACGCCAATACCGGTGCTATCCATAAAATTAAGATTTTTAAAATCGTAAACTACCCGTTTAAAATTTTTTTCTTTCCTTATTGCGCAATCCAAAACATTTCTTGCATATTCGCTTGTACTCTCATCAAGTTCGCCAAACATTAAAAATGCTAAAACTTGATTATTGTTAATTACCTTGATTTCCATAAATACCTCCTTGCAATTTAGTTTCAATATATATTATTTTAGTGGTATAAAAACGAGATATTTTGTTGTTTTTTGATTATTTTTGTTTTGTTTTTGAAAAAGAAAATTTTTTTGTAAATTTTGGGAAAAAATGTTTGACATTTACTTTATAATATTGTATATTATCAAGGTCGCATTAAGTAAGTGCGTGTCGGGGTGTAGCGCAGTTTGGTAGCGCACGTGGTTTGGGACCATGGGGTCGGGAGTTCAAGTCTCTTCACCCCGACCATTTTTTTTGAGGGCCATTAGCTCAGTTGGTTAGAGCAATCGGCTCATAACCGATCGGTCCAAGGTTCGAGTCCTTGA
>JAVVTM010000135.1:0-4159 GCA_036653655.1 Clostridia bacterium
CACTATCATACTGATAAATGGCGCGCGAATTATTGATATAATGCTGGAAATAATGCCTATTAAAAGAATATCATCAACTTTAATACTAAGCGCCGCAGCGTAATATAACCCTGCGCTAAGCGTTATATAAGTTGGCAAAACTGATGCGCCAACAACGCCCATTCCACCAATACAATATGCAGCAGCCTCTTTAAACGACAAATATCTGCCTTTTGGCGCTTTGCTCCAATGCTTAATCACATAGTGATAACCATTATTTATGGTTAACCCAAGTTGCTTAAATTTTCCCATATTTCCCTCATTTCATAGTTATTTTTACCCTACCTTTAAGTATAAACGATAACCAAAATTTTGTATACCTAAAAACCATTTAATTAATTAAATATCCTTAATTAAATAAATACCACTAGCAATTTGCTTAAAAATTTAGATAAATTTACCCCAAATTGGATAAATTTATCCCAAAAATGTTGGCAATTATTTTTGGTTGTGCTACAATGATAACATAAATTGGGGATGTGGCTCAGTTGGTAGAGCGATACGTTCGCAACGTATAGGCCAAGAGTTCGAATCTCTTCATCTCCACCATTTTAAATAACCGCTTTATTTAGTGGTTATTTTTTTACAACGCTTATCTTATGATAAAATATATTATCTGCGCAATTATCAAATTAAACACACTTTTTTACAACGCTTATCTTATGATAAACTATATTATCAACGCAATTATCAAAAAAAGCAGTAACTAAATTACTGCTTTATGTTTGTTATTGGCTTATCTTTTTAATATTGTAAAATTTATTTTGTTGTTTTATTCTTCGTTATTAGTATACATTGGATATCTAAATTTGTCGTTTTCGGTAATTTCTCTTAACACTTTGCAAGGCACGCCAACTGCCACAACATTTTGTGGAATTGATTTTCTAACTACACTGCCTGCGCCAATAACGCTATTATCGCCAATGCACACGCCTGCAAGAATGGTTGAGCCTGCGCCAATCCAAACATTGTTGCCTATCGTAATTGGCTTTGCAATTTCCAGCCCAGCTTTACGCTGTTCTGGGTCGATAGCGTGTTCTGCGGTTGTAAAACAACAATTTGGCGCAATAAAAACATTGTTACCAAAAGTAACTTCTGCGCCATCTGTAATTATTAAATTATGATTAGAATAAAAATAATCGCCAACAGAAATATTATAACCATAATCGCACCAAAAAGGTGGTGTAATCATAACATTTTTGCCCATTTTGCCAAGAAGTTGCGCCAAAATTTTTTGTTGCCCTTCGGTGTCGTTTGGGTTTAATTTGTTATAATTAAAACATTTTTCTTTACCTTTATAAATTTCTACTTCAAATTTTTGATTGTAACAGCCTTGGAACAAACAATTTATAGGTACTTTTGGCTTCATAACTCGCTCCTTAAACAATTTTTAGTAAAATATTGTAGTAAAAAATACGCTAATTTTAATTTTATTCATTTAAATCTAAGTAATCGTTGTAAGATATTTCTCTGTCAAAAACTTTAACGCCTTTGTCAATTTCAATTATTCGGTTTGCGACAGTTTGCATAAGTTCTTGGTCGTGGCTGGTAAATAAAGCGTTACCTTTAAAGTTAATCATACCCTTGTTTAATGCGGTAATAGACTCTAAATCTAGGTGGTTTGTTGGTTCATCCATAACAAGAAAATTCCCGCCCAACAGCATCATACGGGCAAACATACACCTTGCCTTTTCGCCACCGGACAACACTTTGGCGCACTTTAACGCCTCCTCGCCGGAAAACAACATTCTACCTAGCCAACCCCTTAAATATTCCTCATAGGTATCCTTAGAATATTGACTAATCCACTGCACTAATGTTAGATTATTATTGTCAAAAAACTTGTCATTATCTAGTGGATAATAGGTTGGAGTAATTGTTTTTCCCCACTCAAATTTGCCCGAATCGGCAGTGTCAATGCCCAATAATATATCAAATAATTTTTCAATTACAAGTGAATTTGAGCACAAAAATGCAATCTTCTGTTCTGGCTTAACTGTAAAAGAAATATCCTCAAAAAAGCCTTTTTTTGTAAGATTTTGCACCTCTAAAATTTGGTTGCCAATTGCTCGTTCAAACTTAAAATCAATGTAAGGATACTTGCGCAAGCTTGGTTTTATATTTTCTATTGTCAATTTTTCCAGTTCTTTTTTTCGTGAAGTTGCTTGTTTTGATTTGCTTGCATTAGCGCTAAATCTCGCAATAAAATCTTGCAATTCTTTTGCGCGCTGTTCGCTTTTTTTGTTAGCTTCCTTCACTTGCCTTGCCATAAGTTGCGATGTTTCATACCAAAAATCGTAGTTGCCCAAAAATATGTTAATTTGTCCATAATCAACGTCGCAAATATGTGAACATACGTTGTTTAAAAAATGTCGGTTATGGCTTACAATAATGATTGTATTTTGAAAATCTATAAGATATTTTTCTAGCCATCGTATAGTTTTGTCATCAACATTGTTGGTTGGCTCATCAAGCAAAAGAATATCTGGGTTGCCAAAAAGCGCCTTTGCAAGCAAAACTTTTACTTTTTCTTTGGCATCGATATCAGCCATTTGCAAATAGTGATGTTCCTCAGGGATTTTTAGCGCATTTAATAAGATTTGAGCGCTACTTTCCGCTTCCCAACCGCCAAGTTCGCCAAATTCCGCCTCAAGTTCTGCCGCGCGAATACCATCTTCTTCGGTAAAATCTTCTTTCATATAAAGCGCATCTTTTGCCTGCATAATTTTATAAAGTTTTTCGTGCCCGCAAATTACTGCATTAATGACACTTAAATTGTCAAAAGCATTTTGATTTTGCGATAAAACTGACATTCTTTCATTTTTGCCAAGAACAACTTCGCCACTGTTTGGCTCTAAATCGCCCGATAAAACCCGTAAAAATGTGGATTTTCCCGCGCCATTTGCGCCAATTATGCCGTAACAATTACCTTTTGTAAACTTTAAATTTACATCTTCCATAATTTTTCTTGAACCGAACTGAACCGATACATTAACAACTTGTAACATTTTCACCTCTAAAAAATACTGTATTCTTATTCTAACAAGTTTTAAGATATATATCAACTTGTTTTGAACATATCAATATGTTTAGTGGCATTTTTTGATGTAAAGTTAAATTTTTTGATATTATTTTATTGTTTTTAGCAATTATTTAGCAAGTTGCGCATTATTTTTTAAATAATTTTGTTTTTTTTGCTTAAGCATTATTTTTTAATTTTCTAATTTTTCAGACTTGTCGCCTGCCTCAATCAAATTTTTGTTTTTTGTTAACCCTAAGGCATCTTTTAGCACGGCGCAAAACATAAATAAACTTACAAACATAGTTGTATGCGCTATTGCTGCGCCACCTTGTAATAGCCCGCTAATTGTTTTTCCGCCCAAAAGTTGAGTAAAACCTTTGTACAAAATAAAAAGCAAAATCAAGCTAAATCCCACCAAATATACAATAAAAAATGGCTTAAATAATTTTGCTTTTGTTATGTTAAATGATTTGTCAAGCAACATCATAATTAGTGTAAAAAATGCGCCAAGCACCATAATATGTACGTGCGCAGAAACAACCCACGGTCTGCCGTTTGCAACAGGGTCCCACCGCATTGCTTTGGTTGTTGCCAAAATTGCAACTTCAACAATCAACGCTAAAGTTACAAACGCTAAAAATGTTTTAAAAAGATTGCTCATGCCAAAAAGTTTTTTAGCCTTTACGCTATTAGTTTTTTCTTCCATTTTTTCCTCCAACCACTTTGGGCTTTTTATTTTTTACTTAAAATATTATTAAATAACAAAAATTGCTGTTTAACATTTTTTAAATTAATTATTTTCTTGATATCCGTTGTAACCAACGCCAAAATATTTAGTATCAATCGCTTTGTTGCAAGCCACCCAATTTGTGCGATGTTCAAAAACCTGTTTACCGTGTCCCCAACCACTGCCACCGTGGTCGTTTGCAACAAGGATAAGCCATTCTTCGTTGTTATTCTTTTCTCTTTCACTAATAACATTAATAATTTGATACAAATATTGGTCAGCATTACGAACCGCATTAACATAGTTGTAATTTGAATTGCTAAAAGTATCTGTGTGCCCGTTATTATCGGGAGAATCAAAAATACCTGCAA
>JAVVTM010000136.1:0-4152 GCA_036653655.1 Clostridia bacterium
ATAGGCGTACAACTTATCAACAAATTGTGGGTTTAATTACAAAAATCCGCAAGGCAAACCCAAATATTTGCATAAGAAGCACTTTTATTGTTGGTTTCCCGGGGGAAACTGAACAAGATTTTAACGAATTATGCAACTTTATTAAAGAATATAAGCTTGATAAATGCGGTTTTTTTGCCTATTCAAAAGAAGATGGCACACCAGCAGAAAAATTGCCTAACCAAATTGAAAATAATGTAAAAGAACAAAGAAAAGCTATCCTTTATGCCTTACAATATGATATAATGTTACAAAAGGCTAAAGACAGTATTGGCAAAATTGTACCAGTAATTTACGAAAATATTGATTATGAAAAACAACTTTTTGTTGGCAGAACTATGTTTGATGCGCCAATTATTGATACTAATATCTATTTTACTGCAAGCTTTCCTTTAGAAATTGGCAAAATTTATAATGTAAAGATAACTAACAATAACGACATTGATTTAATAGGAGAGGCTAATGAATTTACCAACTAAAATTACTGTATCACGTATTTTGTTGATACCTATAATGATTGCAGTTTATTGCTGTAAATCTGTTTTTGATTATTATTACATTGTTGCAACTGCAATTTTTGTGCTTGCTTCTTGTACCGATTTTATTGATGGGCACATTGCTCGCTCACGCAATATGGTTACCGATTTGGGCAAGTTTTTGGACCCAATCGCCGATAAAATCCTTGTTGTAGTGGGTATGATAATGCTTATGGGTATGCAAGTTTTACCAGATTATTTTGGCGTAATTACCATTAGTATTATTCTTTCTAGGGAGTTTATTATTGGCGTTTTTCGTCAAATTGCCGCATCAAAAGGTTGCGTTTTGGCAGCGGATAAGTTGGGTAAGGCAAAAACTATTGTTACTTGCACCGCAATCCCAATGTTAATGCTTGCGCCTCTTGCTGCGCCTTCAATTAAAATTGTTGCCATTCACTACATAGGTTTGGTTTTTTATTGGGGTGGTTTGGCGTTGTTTCTTATTGCAACATTGCTTACGGTTGTTTCGGGCATTAACTATATTTTAAAAAATAAAACAGTATTACAAGATAAAAAGGAGAGTTAAAATGTATTCGGGGTATACAAATTGTTGTGTTTTAAGCACTTTTGGCTTAACAGATAAACAAGTAAAAAACACCGTTGCCGCTTTAAATTTGCAAAATGTTAATGTTGATTTTACCGAAAATTTTTTGGTTGGCAAATTGGTTATTTTTAGCGAGGTTACTTCAATTGATTTTCAAACGGAAGTTGACAAGGTTGTTAATTTATTTAAAGAATATATTTATTGCGATTATCCAACTTCTTTAGAAGAAATGGTTATTACAGTTTTTACTGAAAATGGCTGGAAATTAGGCATTGCTGAATCGTTAACTGGCGGTATGATTTGTTCTAAACTTGCTAGTATTAGCGGTTGCAGTAATGTTTTATATGAAGGCTTTATAACATATGATAACAGAGCAAAAGTTAGAAGATTGCATGTTCCTGCGCAAATTATCGATACCTATGGCGCAGTGAGCGAGCAAACTTGTAAGGCAATGGCTAAGGGCGTTTTAGCAAATAAAGAATTGGATTTTAGCATTTCAACCACTGGTTGCGCTGGGCCAACTTCTGATGAGCAAGATACTCCTATTGGCAAAAACTTTATTGGCATTGGCGATAAAAGTAACATCAAAATTTTTGAAAACACTTTTGAGGGCGATAGAAACTTTATTAGAGAATGTGTTTCTAATTGCGCATTGTTTTTATTGCTAAAAAATTGTCAAGAAAAAAATATATTTTAAGAGGTAATTATGAATCTTAACAGTACAGAAAAAATTTCTAATGAAGAAAAAAGAAAATCACTAGATTTAGCTTTAGCTAAAATTGAAAAGGACCATGGCAAAGGCGCAATTATGAAAATGGGCGACAGCGTTTATGCTCCCGTTGACGTTATTCCAACCGATTGCTTAACGCTTGATATCGCATTAGGCATTGGCGGTTTGCCAAAGGGTAGAATTGTCGAAATTTACGGACCAGAATCTTCTGGCAAAACAACAGTTGCATTGCACGCAATAGCATCTGCGCAAGCGCTTGGCGGAACTGCCGCTTTTATTGATGCAGAACATGCGCTTGACCCAATTTATGCAGGTAAACTTGGCGTTGTTATTGAAGATTTGTATGTTGCGCAACCAGACAATGGCGAACAAGCGCTTGATATTACCGAAACATTGGTTCGAAGTGGTTCTGTTGATGTTATCGTTATCGACTCTGTTGCAGCGTTAACTCCAAAGGCAGAAATTGATGGCGAAATGGGCGCATCTGTTATGGGTATGCAAGCAAGATTAATGAGCCAAGCATTGCGTAAATTAACCGCAATTATCAACAAAAGCAACACTTGCGTTATTTTTATTAACCAATTAAGGGAAAAAGTTGGCGTAATTTTTGGTAGCCCAGAAGTTACAACAGGCGGTAAAGCATTAAAATTTTACTCTAGTATCCGTATTGAAATCCGTAAGGGCGAAGCTATTAAAGATGGCGTTAATCTTATTGGAAATCTTACTAAAGCTAAGGTTGTTAAAAATAAACTTGCTCCACCTTTCAAAACAGCGGAATTTGATATTTTGTATGGAGTTGGCATTTCTAAGGTTGGTTGTATTTTAACTCAAGCCGATTTGTTTGGTATCGTTAAAAAAAGCGGTTCTTGGTATAGCTATAATGGCGAAAAAATTGGTCAAGGCAAAGATAAAACTGTACAATTTTTAATCGAAAACCCAGATATGACCAAAGAAATTAAAGAATTAGTACTTAAAAAGCTAGAAGATGATAAAAATAAGCAATAACAAATAATATATTGAATTATAATATTGACTTTATTGTAAAAATAAAGTAAAATAGACTAGAGTAGAAATACTCTCAAAATAATGCAACTTGAAAATTAAATAGGAGGTACAAAATGTTAAGCAATGTTTATAAAATGTTGTTTTGTTCTCTTTCAGGCGGGGCTATTGCAGGTATTGCAATAGCGGTATTTTTCGCTTTGGTTTTAGGTGGTGTTTGTGGCTTTTTTATATATAGGGTGTTGGCAATGAAACAGGTTGGTTCTGTTAAAATTCAAGCTAATAAACTTATGGAAGACGCTCAAGCTGAAGCTAAAACTTTACGCAAAGAATCCTTGATTGAGGCTAAAGAAGAACAACTTAAAATGCGTAATGAAGTAGAAAGAGAAACCAAAGAAAGACGCGCAGAAATGCAAAAAGCAGAAGCTCGAATTGTTTATCGAGAGGAAATGTTAAACAAAAAAGAAGCTAATATAGATAAGAAAAACGATTCTATTGACGCTTTAAAAAAGAACTTAGAACTAAAAGAAGAGCAGTTAAACTACATGGATAATGAGGTTAAACAAGCTCATAGTAAAATGCTTTTAGAACTAGAAAAGGTTTCGGGTTTAAGCTGTGATGAAGCTAAAACCATTTTAATGGATAATTTGCTAGAATCCGTTAAAAAAGATGCAGCGATTAAAGCTAAAGAAATTGAAGCTACTGCAACTGACGAAGCTAAAAAAAGAGCAAAAAATATTGTTGGGTTAGCTATCCAACGATGCGCAACAGACCACGCAGCAGAAATTACTGTGTCTGTTGTTCAACTACCTAACGATGAAATGAAAGGTAGATTAATAGGACGAGTAGGAAGAAATATCCGTGCAATTGAAAACTCTACCGGTGTGGACCTTATTATTGATGATACTCCAGATATCGTTACGGTCAGTGGTTTTGACCCTGTTCGTAGGGAAATCGCAAGGCTATCCATTGAAAAATTGGTGGCTGATGGCAGAATTCATCCAGCTAGAATTGAAGAAATGGTTGAAAAGGTTCGTATCGAAATGGAGATGAAAATAAAGGAATACGGCGATGCAGCTGCTTTTGATGCAGGTGTTTACGGCATTCATCCAGAACTTATTAAGTTACTAGGAAGATTAAAGTACAGAACAAGTTATGGTCAAAATGTGTTAAATCACTCATTAGAAGTTTGCTATTTAGCAGGTATGATGGCATCTGAGCTTGGCGCTGATGTTAAAATTGCAAAAAGGGCAGGTTTACTGCACGATATTGGTAAGGCTGTTGACCACGAAGTGGAAGGC
>JAVVTM010000137.1:0-4023 GCA_036653655.1 Clostridia bacterium
ATAATTATTTGGGTTTGCGCAAGAAAAATTTAGCATTTAAAAATTGTTTGTTTTGTAAACGATAATAGTTATGTTTAAAAGTAACTATTCAATATAACTATGATATCAAAAGCATAGTCAAAATTGTGTCAAAATGATTGCTTTTTTTAAAAATTTAAAAAAATGTTTTGCATTAAAAAAACTTTCACTCCAAAGTGAAAGTTTTTTAATTACATTTTGTTTTTTTTGTTTCGTTATTTTTTTTATATTATGTTAATATTATTGCATTTTTATTATTTTGTTTTCATTACTACATTTTGTTATTTTATATTATATTAATATTATTGCATTTTTATTATTTTGTTTTGTTGCGCTTTTGCATTACGCCAATGTTGTTATGTTAATTTTGTTGCACTTTTGATAAAATAAAATAGAAAAATTAGCCCTCAATTAATTTGTAAAGCTCCAATAAATCATTGCTACAATCGTAATTTTCATCTTTCTTTTCGTTATAAATATTAAGCAAATTCATTTTTAATAGCTTGCTGTTTTTATAATTGTAAATGTAACATTCGCCCTTAGAACTGTCCAAATTTACGATGTTTTTAATGCCTAAAGTTTCCAGCGATATTAATGGAAATGCGTTTCGGCACACAATTAGGCACGAGCAATTGCCCACATTAACATATTGAGAACTTTGGTGTTGAAAAGTTATTAAATTGTAACCATAAGCATAACCTATGCTTCTAATAATAACGATTTTGTCATTAATTTCTTTAATATTCATTTTTTCTCCTAAATAAACATTGTGCCAATACCTTGATTGGTAAATAATTCTATAATAATGGAGTGTTTTTGCCTGCCATCAATAATAAAAACTTTTGATACGCCGTTTTGTAAACATTTTTTACAACAAGCAACTTTTGGTATCATACCACCGCTTATTACGCCATTTTTTGTAAGCGCTTCTATTTGGTCAATTTTTACAACAGGCAACAATGTTTCCTCGTTATTTTTATCTTCTAGCAATCCTTTAATGTCGCTTAGTAAAATTAGGTTTTCTGCTTTCAAAGCAGAAGCTATGCTTGCCGCAGCCGTATCCGCATTGATATTGTATGGCTGAGAATTTTCGCCACAACCAACCGTTGCAATAACAGGAATATATCCATTATTAAGCGCATCTAATATAGGTTTTGTATTTATACTTGTAATTTCGCCAACAAAACCCAAATCAACTTCGCCTTCCATTTTTTTAACTTTAATCATATCGGCATCAATACCGCACAATCCAAGCGCCTTGCCACCATTGTTTTGCAAAAGGGAAACAAGCTTTTTATTTACCTTGCCCGCAAGCACCATTTGCACAACATCTGCCGTAATTTTGTCGGTGTATCTTAAGCCATTAACAAAATAACTTTTGTGCCCAATCATCTCCAACGCTTCGTTAATTTCTGGCCCACCGCCGTGCACAAGCACAACTTTAATGCCAACTAACGATAGCAAAACAACATCACACATAACTGCGTTGCGCAATTCCTCATTAATCATTGCGTTGCCACCATATTTTACTACAATAATTTTGTTGTAGTACTCTTGCATATATGGAAGCGCATCCACCAATATTTTTGCTTTTGTTTCGTTACTTATAGTTTCCATATTACTCCTTGGCGCATATTCGCCTTAATTAAAATTTTTGCATAATGCAAAATAATTTGCTGACTTTTTACAATAATTTTCTTTGAATTTATTATCAAGTGCGATAATCGCCATTTATTTTAACATAATCATATGTTAAATCACAGCCCCAAGCGGTTGCGTTTGCGCTACCATCGCCCAATGTTATTAAAATATTAATTTCGTTTTCCTGCAAAATTTCTTTTGCAATAGCCTCATCAAATGCAACTCCAGCGCCATTTTTGCAAACTAAAATATTACCCTTTTTACTTTCAAACGCCACTGCCACTTTATTGATATTAAGGTTTGCCTTGCTGTACCCAATTGCGCACAACACCCTGCCCCAATTTGCGTCTGCGCCAAACATTGCGCTTTTAAACAGTGTGCTTGTTATTACAGATTTTGCAACAATTTTTGCATTAGCTTTATCGCAAGCGCCCGTTACAACGCACTGCAAAAGTTTTGTTGCGCCCTCGCCATCGCCAGCAATCATTTTGCTTAATGTTTCTAAAATTGTAAACAACGCTTGTTTAAAAATTATATAATTGCTATCCTCTTTTTCTATTAGTGTGTTTTCGGCATTTCCATTTGCCATTAAACTTACCATATCATTTGTAGAAGTGTCGCCATCAACGCTAACCATATTAAAAGTATCTTGCACAACATCGCTTAAAGCTGTTTGCAACATTTTGGTTGTAATATTTGTATCGGTAGTTAAAAAACATAGCATTGTAGCCATATTTGGGTGTATCATACCGCTACCTTTTGCCATACCACCAATTGCGCAAGTTTTGCCGTTAATATTAAATGTTAAGGCAACTTGTTTTTTGTGCGTATCTGTTGTCATTATTGCGTTTGCGCTATCATCATTTCCCGTTTGAGAAAGTTGAGAAACAAGCTCGCCAATGCCATTTTGTATTGGTGTTAAATCTAGCGTTTGCCCAATAACTCCCGTTGAGGCAACTACCACATTTTTTTCGCTAATGTTTAACGCTTTTGCGCAAATTTTACACATCTGTTGCGCTTTAACTTCGCCGTCTGCATTGCAAGTGTTTGCGTTGCCACTATTGCAAATTACAGCTTGCGCTAAGCCGTCTTCAATGTTTTTTTGTGTAATAAAAATTGGAGCGCCTTTAACCAAATTTTGTGTGTATACAGCAACGGTATTGCAAATTGTTTTGCTGTAAATCAACGCTAAATCTTTTTTACTTTTACTTTTTCGTATTCCGCAATGTATGCCTGAGGCGTAAAATCCTTTTGGAGCGCACACACCGCCATTTATATAATTGATTTCCATTTTTTCTCCTAACGCTATTTATGTTTTGTATTGTTTTAATTAACTTTAAAAGCGATACTTTTTTTAATGCCTTTGTCGTGTTTTAAAAAGCAGGCGGTATAAAATCTAAGCCACAATACTCATCCAATTGAAACAAAATATTCATATTTTGTATTGCTTGTCCGCTTGCGCCTTTAACCATATTGTCGATAACTGAGCAAACAATTAATGTGTTGGTTCGGTCATCAATATGAAGGGAAATATCGCAGTAATTGCTGTACTTGACATTTTTAATATTTGCGCAATTTCCAAGGGGCAAAACTCTAACAAATTTGCAGTATTTGTAAAAATCGGTATAAATTTTGCGCAATTTGTATTTGTCAATTTCGCCAAGCAAATTTGCGTAAATTGTGCTTTCGATACCTCTATTAATAGGCAACAAATGTGGCACAAATGTTACTTTAACTTCCGCTTTGGCAAGCCCGCTAAGCACTTCCTCAATTTCTGGCGTGTG
The DNA here is from genome assembly GCA_036653655.1 of Clostridia bacterium. Taxonomy (GTDB): domain Bacteria; phylum Bacillota; class Clostridia; order Christensenellales; family UBA3700; genus JAVVTM01. The sequence goes on from JAVVTM010000137.1 coordinate 3,444, forward strand.
CCTATGTATTGCAACTTTATAAGCGCCAAAAGCCTCGTTACAATCGGGATAATGAGTGTTTTGCGTTAAGCCTCTGCCTGCGCCTGTAACACCGCTTTTGCTGTCAATAATGATGTGTTTTGTGTCAATAATACCCTCAACCAAGCTTGGAGCAAGCCCCAAACCAACACTTGTTGGATAGCACCCCGGGTTGCCAACAATTTTAACATTAGCAAGCTTTTCTTTGTGCAATTCGGGTATGCAGTAGCAAGATTTGCTGTGCAACGCCTTTTCAGTGTAATTTAAATCGTACCAAAGCTTATAATCGTTTTCGTTTGACAACCTAAAATCTGCGCCCAAATCAATTAACTTTACATCATTTAGCACGCATTGTTTAGCGATAGCCTCGCTTAATCCGTGTGGTAGAGATGTAAAAACAACATCTGCCTTAGAAATAACTTCTTGCTCGTTAACAAGCAAATTATCATCAATATGCAACATATTAGGATAAATATCGCTTAGCGATTTTCCCTCGTAACTAACTGAACTTATGGCAACAATTTTAGCTTGTGGGTGGTTTTGCAACAGCCTAACAAGCTCT
>JAVVTM010000138.1:0-3919 GCA_036653655.1 Clostridia bacterium
CCGAAGCTCCAAAAAAGGATAATAACAACAAATAATACAATATATGTATGCCAAAAACGGCATATTAACAATACTAAAAATAAAAAAGGAATACACAAAAACGGCATAATAACAACGCAAATAATATAAAAGCAAATGCCAAAAATGGCACATTAGTAACAGTAAAATAATATAAAAACAAGTACAAAAAACGGCACATTAGTAACGCAAATAATATAAAAGCATATGTTAAAATGCTATCAAAACCACTAAAATAAAAAGCGTACGGCAATCAAAAATATATAAAAAAGCGGTACTGCAAAAACACAATAACACTAAAAAGGAGAAAATATGTTAAACGTTTACAACACATTATCAAGGAAGAAAGAGGAATTTAAGGAGCTTAAAAAAGGTGTAGTAACAATGTACAGTTGCGGTCCAACTGTTTACAGTTATGCGCACATTGGCAATATGCGTTCGTACATTTTTATGGATATGTTAAGGCGAGTTTTAAAATATGACGGTTACAAAGTTAAAGGAGTAATGAACATAACCGATGTTGGGCACTTGCTTTCTGATGCCGATGAGGGAGAGGACAAAATGCAAAAAGCCTCACGAGAACAGCACAAAACTCCTTACGAAATTGCCGATTTTTACAGCAAATTCTTTTTTGATGACATTGCAAAGTTAAACATAGGCAAGCCAGAAGTAACGCCAAAAGCAACCGACCACATACAAGAAATGATAGCGTATGTGCAAAAGTTGATAGAGTTAGGTTACGCCTACGAAATTGATGATGGCATCTATTTTGATGTGTCAAAATTTAAGGGATACGGCAAACTTTCTAGGTTAAATTTGGATGAGCAAATTGCAGGCGCAAGGGTTGAAGTCAACTCTCAAAAGCACAATCCGTACGATTTTGCGGTGTGGAAAAAGGCAGAACCAAACCATATTATGCAATGGCAAAGCCCGTGGGGGCAAGGGTATCCGGGGTGGCACATTGAGTGTTCGGTAATGAGCCAAAAGTATTTGGGCGAGGTTTTTGACATACACACAGGCGGAGTGGACCATATCCCCGTTCATCACGAAAACGAGATTGCGCAAAACGAAGCGGTAGTTGGCAAAAAAACAGTTGATTATTGGATGCATGGCGAATTTATGTTGGTGGATAATGGCAAAATGAGCAAATCGTTGGGCAATACCTACACGCTAAAACAGCTTGAAGAAAGGGGTTATTGCGCAATGGATTTTAGATATTTTTGTTTAAATGCGCATTATCGCAAAAAACTAAACTTTACTTTTGAGGGTATGGATTCTGCAAAGATTAGTTACGAGCGCCTTTTAAACTTGCTTTACGCAAACAAAATTAGCGATGTTAAAACAGAGCAAAGTACAATAGATGCCTACAAAAATGAGTTTATCGAGGCAATTAATGATGATATAAATATCCCACTTGCCTTGGGTGTGTTGTGGAAGGCTTTAAGAGAGCCAAAAAGCAAAGATATTTACCTTTTGGCGCTTGATATGGATAGGGTTTTGGGCTTGTCGTTAGACAATGCACGCCCTCAACAAGAGGACAAACAGCAAGCTCCAGCGCAAATAATTGAGCTAGCAGAGCAACGCTTAAAGGCAAAAGCGGACAAAAATTACGCTTTATCCGACAAATTGCGTGGGGATATTTTAGCGCAGGGCTATCAAATTAAAGATACAAAAGAGGGCTACGAGTTGTCAAAAAACTAAGCTAAAAACCAAATTAATTAAAAAGATTGCGCTAAAATAATTAAAAGATTGCACTATATTAATCAAAAAGATTGCACAAGAATAACCAAAAAGAGCGCACTAGAATAATTATAAAGAGTGCACTAAAATAATCAAAATTAACCGCCAACATTTTTTTTGTTAGGCGGTTTTTCTTGCAACAAAAAATGTCGATTTTAGTAAAAGTATGTCAATTTCAACAAAAATCACGTCAATTTCAACAAGTGTATTGTATTTTTGCGCTAATTATGCTATTTTATAATAAAAATTAATATTATAAAACCGTATAAATTTTGAGGTAAAATAAGGAAGAAGGCAATAGTTAAATAGAATATTTTTAGAGGAGAAAAAATGCTAAAAGGAAAATTTTATTTTAAAAGTTTAAGCCGAATAATTAAGCATAAGCCAATGTATGCGTTGTTACTTATGGCAATTATTTGTTTTTCTACAATATTTTCGGCATATGTTTATCGGTTGGGGCTTGCGTTTGCATATGACAGTATTGGAACGGAAGCGCCCTATTTTTATTGGTTTGATATTAATGATACAGAGTTTTTTGACAAAGATACACTGCCACAAACTTTTAAAAAGTTTGGGTATATTGACAATAAAATTTATGTTGATAAAAAATGTCAAATGACAATTAGTTGTGAGGGAAAAGGCGAGGAATTTAAACATCTAATAATTGATAATACACAAAGTAATGTATACAATGTAGTTAATGAAGAAAATAAAGTGTTTTATAAAGATTTAGAAAAATATTTAACTGATGAAAATATAATTAATCAAAAAAAATATTTTTTTGTAAATAATAGTTTTGAGATATCGCCGTACGACACATATTTTAACGAAATAAAACTAGATGAACTAATTTTTAAATTTAAAACTGGCGATGAAGTAACCGTTAATGGCGTTAAGTACAGCGTGATTGTTGATAGCTTTAAGGTAAACGATTATATTGATGAATCGGGGGTATTGAATACTTGCGCTAATACGCCATTTTTGATAGTTGAAAGTGATGAACTGGTTGATACTTACAACGCAATTCACTTGCATGTAAAATTAAATGAGAGAATAAGCAACAAGCAATTTAATGCTATGGCGGACATCATAAAAGCAGAAAAAAACTTTATTTCTCCCGCTCCAACAGTTGTTGGGTTTTTTGTGCTATCATTTATATTTTGCACCATATTTGTAATTAATGGCGCAATCTTATTTAAGTTTTTTATCAAATCGCAAGATAAACTTTATATAACTTACAAAATGTTGGGCGCAAAGTTTTCGCAAATTTTGTTAACAATGACAATACAAACAGTGCCAATTTGCATTATTGGTACGGCAATTGGCATAGGCATAGATTTTTTGCTTGCGCCAATCACTAAGCCAATGGGAAAACTTGTAACCTTAGATGTATTGGGTGTCGTGCTGATATCGTTGCTTAATATTTTGGGTATGGTTATTGGGTTTTTGATTGCTTGTAGAAAGCAAGCGAAAGCATTGCCATTGTGCAGTGAAAAGCCAACAAAATCATTGCCATTAAACAATGCAAAGGAGGCATAATGTTTAAAAATTATAAGTATTTTTTAAAAAAAGATTTTTTGCTAAATATTTTTATTGTGATTGAACTCATAATAGTTTATGTGGTTTTAAACCTTTCACTTTCGCTAATTATCCTATCTTTAGGGTTAGCAGGTGGGCAAACAAATAATGAGGCAGTTGGCTTGTTTTCATATATTGCGCTTGCGTGCATTGTGCTTTATTTGTTTACTGTGGCAATCAGTCGAATGGTTAATCATCAAAAAAACTTGCAATATTATGTAAATTGCATTTCGCTTGGCGGTACAAAAAAAATGATATTTTGGTTGAATGTGTTAAAAACAACAATTATTTATGGCATTTCGTTTGTTATTGCTTTTGTAATAACTCTGCCATTAGATATAGCAAATAGCGCAAGCTCAGGTTTAAGATTTTTTACTTATCAAGGTCAGGCGGCAACATTGGCGCTGTTTTTTGTGATGTATGCAATTAACATTTTGATAGATTTAGCAACAATAGGTAAAATAGATTTACTAAAATATTTAAGAGAAGGTGGCGACAATGAGTAATTTAATAGAAATTAAAAATATACAAAAGGTTTACAATCAAAACAAACCCAACGCAGTAAACGCATTAAAGGGCGTGA
>JAVVTM010000139.1:0-3911 GCA_036653655.1 Clostridia bacterium
ACAGTTAAAATTGCAAGTGGCAAACCTTTAATTGGCTTCATTTTGCGGAACAAACCGGCAAAACCATACATTGCAAACGCTAGTGGATAATCTAAAATAAATTGTAGTGGATGCACTATCCAAGGGTCTTGCATAGCTTGCATTAATCCATAAATTAAGCAACAAAATACGCCTCTTTTAACGCCGAAAAAGTAGCTATAAATTACTATTGGCAAAATACTTCCTATTGTAATAGAACCACCTTGTGGCAATTTTAAAATTCTTATGTAAGACAACGCAAAAGACATTGCAATGCTAATTGCAGCGTAAACTATTGCAAGAGTTTCGCCTTTTTCGCTTTTTTTACCGCTAGAAAGCATCAAAACAATGCCACTTAAAACGGCAGTAACGATACTTGCAATCATTAAAGTTTTGGCTTTATCGCTCAATTCTTCCTTGCTAGGGTTGAAAACTGCGCTAACAATAACCAAAATCAAAGTTAAAGCGACAAGCGCAATACCAATAATTTTTGCGCCAAGTTTGTATTTTTTTGCGACATCTTCATTTTGAGTTTTGTTTGAAAGATTAATAAACAAGATAGCTAAAGCAAGCCCAACAACAAGTGTTACTGCCGTTGCAATTAAGATGTTTGTTTGGTAAGTTCGCAAATAATCGCTCCCTGCGCTAACATCTTTTAAATAACTGCTAATAAACAATCCAATTGTTACAAACGCAAAAATTAGCATTATCGCAACAGAAGTTATTAAATAAATTGTATCAATCTTTTTTTTATTTTCGCTAAATTTTTTGGTTGTAATAAAATGCAATACAACGCCAGCAATTAGCAAAAACGCAAAAATACAAATGGTAGAAATTAACATTTGCCCACGCAAACTTTCTACATTGAAATAATGTGTGAAATCGTTATTCACATCACAAAGTAATGAAAACATAAAAAAAACCTCCTTGCTAGGAGACTTGAAAAAATTTTGCAACAGCAAAATACGAAAGAATTTCTTTCTTCTGAGAATTACCTCAACAAGTCCAAAGGGTTTAATCTCAGCCAACATAATATTTGTTAGCACCCCTAGCATTTGTTGATATTATAACTACAAAATTGATAAAAGTCAATAAGATACAATAAAATTTATAAAGTTATAAAAAACTCGCAAAACAAATGACAAACAAAACTTTAAACATACAAAACTTTAAAACAAACAAATTGCCAAATGCAAATTGTAATAATTTTATAGTGCAATAAAAGTTTTCCTTTTAAACAAATTTGTTGCAATCATCTAATTTTAAAAAACTTTAAACAAACAAATTGCAAAAACTAATCAACATCTATTATAAATCTATGCTCAAATCATCTAAACTCAAGCTGTACGCATCTAAATAATTTTCAATAAAATACTGAACGGCTGGTTCTTCAATTTTGTCTAACTCTTTTTTTATTGTGTTTTTTGCCTTATTAAATTCTTTATTGCCACTTTTTAATTCTTCAACACATTTAATATAAGCAGAAATTTTGTCGGCAAATTTAACAAGGATATATTCCTCTTTTTCGCACATTATAATGCTTTTGTAATAATCTTGCATTTCTACTGTTAAGCCATCTTCGATAAGTTTTTGGTTCGCTTTTTGCTCAATTTCCTTATATGCTAAATTGATTGAAGTGTTAAGATATTTAATTGGAGTTGGCAAATCGCCAGTAATAACTTCCGATGCCTCGTGATATAAAGCAATGGTTGTAATTTTATTTATATCAATATTCCCTTCAAAATAAGTGTTTTTAATAACCGCCAATGCATTTGCAATATGCGCTACTTGGGCGCTGTGCTCCAAAATATTTTCCTCTTGAATACTGTGCATTAGCGACCATCTTTTAATATATTTCATTCTGTTTAAATAAGCAAAAAAGTTTTTCATAGCCACCTCTTAATGTATTAATTATACCAACTTTTAATGTTTTTTACAATTAAAAGCATTAAATACTTTACATATTTAACAAATTAACTTTTATAAATTTGATAAAAGCATTTTTACAAGTTAATAAAATATCTCTATAATATTTTTGCTAGTTTAACAAATTAACCTCATAAACTTTTTTTGCAAATTAACATAATAAACTTTTTAACAAATTAACCTCACAAACTTTTTTGCAAATTTAATTAAAACAACTTTTGCAAGCAGAATAATTTATCTTTAACAAAAAACGGGACATCTTGCGATATCCCGTAAATTATTTAAATTATTTTAAAATTTACAATATTGTTAAAAAATATTAATTTGTGTAAAATATATTAAATTGTGTAAAATATATTAAATTGTGTAAAATATATTAAATTGTGTAAAATATATTAATTAGATTAAATATTTGTCTGTCGCTTTAGCAAAAGCGGTGTTTAATTCTTCCTTTTTAGCTTCATATCCCGGACGACCCAATAAACCATAAGTTGCATTTTTGCCTTCTTCAACTCCCGGTTGATTAAAAGTATCAATATTAAGCATTGCGCCACAATATGCAGTTTTCATCATAAAGAAATACAACAATTCGCCATAAGTGTAAGCGTTAAGCTCTGGCAAATAAATGGTATGGTTTAGTTTGCCAGCCTTTGTTACGGCATATTCGGTTGCTTTTCGCTCCGCTTGAAGTAGCTCACTCATAGTGTGTCCGCACAAAAAGTTAACATTAGGGAAATCTCTACAACCATCAGGAATAACAATATCGGTTTCAGAACGAAAATTGTCAACTGCAATAAAAGTTATAACCTTATCGTTAGGGCCTTCAGCGTAAAGTTGCACTTGGCTGTGTTGGTCGGTAACGCCTAAAGATTTTACTGGAGTTTGACCAACGCTAACTTTATTACCTTGCAAATCTCTGTTTTTGCCCAAACTTTCGCCCCAAAGTTGAGCGTACCAATCTGCCATATATTTTAAACCATCAGCATAAGGCATCATAACAGAAATATTTTTGCCTTTTTGAATTGATAAATATTGCAATGTTGCAGCCATTAAAGCAGGATTTTTAGTTAAAGTAGAATTGCTACAAATAACATCCATAGATTTTGCGCCTTCAAGAATTGCTTTAATATCAATATTAAGCACAGCCGCAGGGAACAAACCTACAGGGCAAAGTTCGCTAAATCTTCCGCCAACGCCATCTGGAATATAAAAAGTTTTATAATTTTCTGCTTTAGCAATTTTAATTAAATTGCCATCAAATTCAGAAGTAGTTGCAATGATATGGTCTTTTGCTCGTTTGCCTAATTTTTTTGTTAAAAGGTTTTTAATAATCAAATATTGAGTCATAGTTTCGCTAGTAGAACCGCTTTTTGTAATAACGTTAAACATAGTTCTATTGATATCAATAACATCAAGCAACGCTTCCATTCTTTCGGGGTCGATATTGTCCTCAACATAAAATTTAGGGCCTTTTCTAACCTTTTTTTTCAAATCATTATAGTGCAAATGGCACAACGCTTGAAAAGCAGAAATAGGGCCAAGCGCAGAACCGCCAATGCCTAAAACGACAAAATAATCAAAGTTTTTGCGAACAAACTTCGCAGTTTTTAAGATGTCCTCAACCACGTCTTTTTGGTTAGTTGGAAGTTCAGTCCAACCCATCATTTTATGACCTCTGCCCTCTTGAACACTTTTAAAAGCATTAGCGATTGTTACGCTTGCGCCTTTAAAATCTTTTTCAGTAAAACCTTGCTCACCAACTGAAGATTGCATCATATTATTATAATCTAATCTCAATTTATTTTCTTTTTTGCTAATTTTCATAGTACGCCTCCACGGTTAATTGATAATTTTGCTTTACAGCAATATAGTAATGCTTTCGCTTTCAGTAATATTGTTTTTATATTAATTTGTAAAATTTTTAACAGTCAAATTGTCATATACTTTAAAATCAACAACAATTAAAC
>JAVVTM010000140.1:0-3898 GCA_036653655.1 Clostridia bacterium
ATTCACTATCATCTAAAATCTTATTTTGATAATCTTCATTCAAACCATTTGCCAACACTACATTCTTCTGTCTCTCTTCCAACAACCGTAAATATCTTTCCTTACTTTCTTGAAGTTTTTGCTTTACTTTATCTGTCAAATTCATTAGCACTTCGGTTGCTTTGTACAATGTGTTCATATCCAAATCTTCATATTTATCATTTTTTGTGTGATAATATGATGTTGCAACTGGGTTTTGCGCATTAAAAGTTACTGTCCTAAACCCTGCCTTAACAAATGGTGTAGAATCACATCCGCCAACTGGGTTCATAATTATGCCACCTTTTAAGCCTGCTTCCTTAATTGCGTCCATTGTAAAATTAATTAGTTCCTTATCAAACCTAGTAAACAACCATACATCGCCTTTAACAGCGTTAAAATGGTCGTAATCTCTAAAAGAATCTAAGTTCAAAAATATTGGGTTAACCAACAACGCTTTATCATCTTTGTGCGCTTTAACAAAAGCGGTAGAACCTTTTAATCCTGCTTCTTCACTGCCCAAGCCAGCTGCAATTATCCTGCAATTTTTAGGGTGTTCTTCGGGGTGTTCTTTAAAGTATTTAGCCATATAAATGCTTAACCCAACGCCTGTTAAATTGTCCATAGCGCCCGGTGATGCAATTGTTTTATCATAAGACAAATAAATTGTTAACCAGTAAAAACCGGGTATGCATATAATAGGTAAACATAACAAAACAAGGTTTGCTGCGCCACTAAAATTGGCAATATTAAAATAGTAAAAACCTTTAACAATAGCAATAATAGATAGTATCATTAAAAACAATGCGCTAACAATGCCAAGCACCATTTTAACAACCATTGTGTTAGGGTTTTTTAATGCCAAATTCCAGTTCCAACTGGTGTCGTTGTGCCCGCTATACACTATTGTGTTTTTAACTTCTTCGCCATTTGGTGGGTCTAAAACCGCAAAAACATTTTTAGAAATTTTGCGTGGAAATAGACAATCGAAAATGCCTGTATACATAAACACTTGCAAAATTGCAAATAAAAGTGTGCACGCTGTAATTACTAACGACGCTATTGGTGATGCGTAAAATAAAACTAATGCAATAAAACTAAAAATCCCAAAAAATGGTATTGCGCCAATAGATGCCGTTGGGCTAACTTTAAATTCCTCCACAACAGCTTTTGCGCCAATTTGCGCTTCCATTTCTTTTGCAATTAAATCTGCGCCCTTGCGTTCTTCCTCACTACCGGGCAATCTTGAGCCAACTGCATCAATAATTTGTTTAGTAAAATTAAAGACGTAATCTCCGCCTTCTTTAAAATTTTTCATTTTCTACCTCCAAATATCCAAATTATATCACATATCGTTTAAGCGCACAATATTTATATTGTTTAATTGTTAATTTGCACTTAGGTACAAAACTGTACTCTAGTGCAAAATTACTATTGACAAAGATAAAATTGCGTGATAAAATAATATTATGGATATGATAACAAGGCAACAACGCAAAAAAGAAGTTACACACAAAAGCATTATGCACACCGCAAAAGGCTTGTTTGAGCAAAAAGGTGTGAATGACGTTACCATTGATGATATTACTGAAAAATCTGATGTTTCACGCAGTACTTTTTTTAACCACTTTCAATCAACAAACGATTTGCTAATCCAAATTGCAAGGCAAGAAATTGCAGAATTGATTGATGCCATTAACGAAAAAAAGGATGGCGATGTGCTAAAAAGTCTTATGCACAAACTGTTAGAAGATACTTATCCATATCCTTATTTGATGTTCGATTTTTTAACCCGTGGCATACTTAATGAGTACAAAAACAAGCTTGAAAACAATGAATACACTGAGGTTTTAAAAATTTTTGAACAGCAATTTGATGATGACAACAAATTTAAATCAAGAGAAAAAACAAGCATAGTGTTAGGCAGTTATTTTGGTTTCTTGATTATGAAATTTATAAAAAAAGAAAAGTTTGACGATTTGAATGAGGCAAAATCATTTATGAATAAAATTATTGAGGATTTAATTTAGGAGGGTTTTTTATGGAACAAAAAAATTGTGCGATTAGCAAACTTGAGCCTGCAAAAGATATTAACGCAAGGCTTAAAAAGTTGACAGATGACAGACAAGTTTATAGCGTAGGCGATAACGACCTTAAAAATGTTTTAAACTATTACGAAACAAAATGTAGTAAGTCTAAAGCTATCACTTCAGAGGCAAAAGAGTATATCCCGGGTGGCGTTCAACACAACTTGGCTTTCAACTATCCATTCCCACTATGTTTTAACAAAGCAGATGGCGCATATCTTTATGATATTGACGGCAATAAATATTTTGATTTCTTGCAAGCCGGTGGCCCTACAATTCTTGGCAGCAACTACTCTGCAACTAAAGAAAAGGTTATAGATTTGATTAACAATTGTGGCCCAGTAACTGGGTTATTCCACGAGGCTGAACTTTTAATTGCAAAAGAAATAAGAAAACATATGCCAGCGTGCGAAATGTTCCGTATGCTTGGTTCTGGCACAGAATCAGTTATGGCTGCAATTCGTGTGGCAAGATGCGCAACTGGCAACAAACGCGTTGTTAAAATGGGTGGCGGTTATCACGGTTGGTCTGACCAAATGGTTTATGGCTTAAAAATTCCTGGTTCTCGTAACTTTATGGAATCTCATGGTATTCCCGGCACTTGCTTTAAACAAACCGATGAAGTCCGCCCTAACGATTTAGTAATGTTAGAAAAAATGTTAAAACGCAACAAACATAAAGGTGGCACTGCTTGCGTTATTGTTGAGCCAGTTGGCCCAGAAAGCGGTACTCGTCCAGTAGATTTTAATTACAATCAACAAGCATTGGAGCTAGCCCACAAATATGGCGCTTTGTTTATTTTTGACGAAGTTGTTACAGGCTTTAGGGTTGGCTTAAGTGGCGCACAAGGTTACTTTAATGTTAAACCAGATTTAACCATTTTTGGCAAAATTATTGCTGGTGGTTATCCGGGCGCTGGTGGCGTTGGTGGCAAAAGCGAATATATAAGATGTATGAGCGCAGGCGTTGCTTCTGGTATGAAACGCGCTTACGTTGGTGGTACTCTTGCCGCTAATCCATTGTCTGCTTATGCAGGATATGTTACAATTAAAGAGATTGAACGCACAAATGCTTGCGCTCTTGCCGGAAAAGCTGGCGATAGATTGGCTGCAGGTTTGCAAAAACTTGTTGACAAATACAAGCTTCCATATGTTGCGTACAATCAAGGCTCAATCGTTCACTTAGAGTGCACTGGCGCAATGTCTTACGATTTTTCTAACTTCAACATTTTAAAATCTTTGTTACCTCTTCTAAAGAAAAAACCAGAAATGTTGCAACGCAAAGTTGAAATGGAACATATGGGCGCAGCTTATATGGCAAATGGCATTGTTACTCTTGCCGGCTCAAGAATGTACACTTCTATGGCAGACACCGATGAAATTATTGATGCAGCTTTAGTTCAATTTGATAAAGTATTTAGCATGGTTAAACCTCGCCCAATCAAATCAAATGAAGAATGGAAAGCAGAACAACAAGCTAAAAGCGCAAAATAAACAAATTACGGGTAGGCGCTTGCCTACCTGTTTTTTATAAAAACCTACAACCAAAAGGAGAATAATATGGTAAATTCTATAATAGATTACGCAAAAATTTTACTTAAAGAAAATTTGTGCAAAAATATTGGTGGCGTTATTGCCGTTAAAACAGACGACAATTCTATGCTTGTAACAAAAAAGAATGCTGATTTTTCTATGTTAACTGAAGCTAATATTATTAAAATTTCTTTAAATGATAACAACAGTGATTACGCAATTTTTAGCAATATTTTTAAACATAAAGCCAGCATATCTTCC
>JAVVTM010000141.1:0-3813 GCA_036653655.1 Clostridia bacterium
CTTTCCCATACAAACCCCTCCGAGTCATTAAAATTATACATACTAAATATATCACACAAGCACAAGGTATGTCAACATTTTATTTTATATTATATTTATAGTAGGGTAAAATAATAAGGATTTTATTTAATTAATTTTTCTAAAAATTGCAAAATCGGCAAAAACCTACCTCAATGCGCACAAAATTGCAACATAAAAAGTTGTTGCAAAAAAATTGTTGCAAAAAAAAATTTTTTTACTTTTTTTTACTTTTCCACTTAGTATTCTTAGTTTTTGTGTTTTATCTCTGTTTTTGCGTTTTATTTCTGTTTTAGCCGTTGCGTGTTTGTTTTTTTGTTTGAATGTGTTTTTGCGCTTTTGCTTTTACATTTTATTTGTTTTGCAATTTTCGCTTTTTGTGTGTTCGTTTTTCTTTGAGTATTATTGTTTTGCTTGCGCTAAGCTGTGAGTTTGTAATTGCTTTTTTTGCCGTTATGCGTTCTGCTTTTAATATTAATACTTGCGTTTTTTGCTTTTACAATTTTTCAGCGTTGTTAACGCTCGCTTTTTATAATTTCTATCGCCACTTTTATGCCATCAACACTTGCCGAAGTTATCCCACCGGCGTAGCCACAACCCTCGCCACAAGGATAAATGCCCTTTATGTTGCACTCAAAATTGTCATCACGCACAATTTTAACGGGGCTACTGCTTCTGCTTTCCACCCCAATTAAAACGCCTTGTCCGCTAAACCCCACAATTTTTTTGCCAAAATCTTTTAGTCCAAACGCTATGCCCTCCGCAACTGACTTGGGCAAGCAATCGTACAAATTTGCGCTTTGCGCCCTAGGCTTAATTGTTGTAACATCAATTTTTCCTACTTTGTTTTGCAAAAAATCTGTTACATTTTGCGCTGGCGCATTGTAGTTTCCGCACAAATTATACGCCATACTTTCATACTTCTGTTGAAACTTTACACCTGCTAAAGCATCATCACTGCCAAAATCTTTTCCACCCACATTAACCAAAATTGCGCTGTTAGAAAACCCGCTATTTCGGGCAAAATTGCTCATTCCATTAGTAACAACTGTGCGCTCCTGCGAACTTGCGCACACCACCACTCCACCAGGGCACATACAAAATGTGTAGCAACCCCTCCCACTGCTTGTGCGTGTTGCCATTTTGTAATCGGCGGCAGGCAAATTTGGCGCAACTTTTCCATACTGCGCAACATCAATTAGTTGTTGATTATGCTCTATCCGCAACCCCACCGAAAACTCCTTTTGCTCAATACATATATTGTGGTTTTGCAACATTTCAAATGTATCACGAGCGCTGTGCCCAATTGCCAAAACCAATGCGTCGGCTGGCAAGCTAAAAGCACCATTATCCCCCTCAATTTGCACAGTTTTAACCTTGTTATTTTGTGTTTCAAAACCAACCATTTTGCTGTTAAATAGCACGCTTCCGCCCAAATTTATTATTGCGTTGCGCATATTTTTAACAACATCAACAAGCCTATCCGTCCCAATGTGCGCTTTTGCCTCAAACCCAATTTGCTCGGGCGCTCCATACTTTATAAATTCGTTTAGCATAACGCCAATAAACTCGCTTTTTATGCCAGTATTAAGTTTTCCATCACTAAAAGTGCCTGCGCCACCCTCGCCAAATTGCACATTGCAATTTTCATCTAAAATGCCATTATTCCAAAAATTATTAACCTTTTTTTGCCGTTCTTCTACTGCGCTACCTCTTTCTACAACCACAACCGAAAGCCCCCGTTTAGCCAAACTTAATGCGCAAAACAACCCTGCTGGCCCACTGCCAACAACCACAACTTTTTTGTTAACATCACTTGCCAGTGGCAAAATATTATCTAAATATTGTGGCAAAAAATTAAACTGCGCAATGTCGTTTCCGTTTGCAAACTTGCGCTCGCCATCAAATTCCACACCCAATGTTAATGTGTAATGAATATCATTTTTTTTGCGCGCGTCAATAGACTGTTTTATTATTACAAATTTGCTAAAATTGCTTATGCCAATTTTTTTTGTAACAATTTTTTTTAATGTGGTTATGTCGTACCCGATAGGCGCATTTATGTTAGAAATTTTTAACATTTTATCTCCAATTTTGATAACTTTTTTGTTTATTTTCTTGCATTTATATTTTATTTTTTTGCATTTATATTTTATTTTTTTGCTTTATTTTTTGTATTTTTAGTTTATCTTTTAGTTTTTTTCTTTTGTTTTTTAGTTTGTTTTTTTATTATTTTCACTAACTCATAATTTACTTTTTAGTCTGCTTTTTTTATTTTTTTCACTAACTAGCAATTTGTTTTTTTATTCATTTTTTATTGCATTTTTAGTTAATCTTTTAGTTTGTTTTTTTATTGTTTTTCAATAACTCATAATTTACTTTTTAGTCTTTTTTTAGTTTGCGGTTTTTTACTTACTTAATGCTGTTGGCAATTGCAAATGCGCTAGAAAATGCCCACTGCAAATTGTATCCACCGCACATTCCGTCAATATCCAAAACCTCTCCGCCAAGATACAAATTTTTTACAATTTTGCTTTGCAAATCGCTGTTGTCCACTTGCTCAAGACTAACGCCACCGCAAACAACTTGCGCTTGTTTAATATCGCCAAACCCCAATATATGCACGCAAAAATTTGCTATTGCATTTGCAACGCTCTTTGCTGTTAACTTGCAATTTTCGCCACTATTTGGCAAGCTATTGCGCAATAAATTTTTTGCATAATCAAGCAAATTAGCGCACAATGGCTTAGCAAAAATACCCTGCAAAACTTCCTCTATATCGCCTTTTTGTAACATAGCTTCAATTTGGTTGGCGCTAAATTCTGGCATTAAATTAATTTGTATTTGCGCATTGTTTGCCGTTTTTGTTCTTGCGTAACAGCTTGCCAAATTAAAAATCATAATGCCTGACAATCCCTTTTCTTTAAACAAAATTTCGCCAGTTTCACAAGCAATTTTTTTGCCGTCAATTATCAAGCTCGCTTGCGCTTTTTGCCGTATTCCGTTTAACCCTTTTATGTATCTGTCATCAACTTTTATCCAAGTTAACCCAGCTTTAAGCGGTGTTATTTCGTGCCCTAAATTTTGCAACAAATTGTGGCTATTTGCGCCTTGAGTGGCGTTACTGCCCGTACAAAAAATTACATTTTTTGCCTCGTACACTCCGCTATTTGTTGTTATTTTAAAAATATTTTCAGCGTTGATTTTTTTTGCTAAAGTTGCGTTTTGTAACAAATTTGCGCATTCTTCAAGTGGGTTTTGCCCCAATGTGTTTTGCCGTTTTATTTGTTGCTGTTGCTTTGCATTAATTTGCTCAATTTTTGTTACTTCACAGTTGGTTTTAACCTCAATATTAAGCTTTTCTATTTGCTTTAGCAACACATTTAACACGGCGGTTGCTTGCATACAATATGGATAAATATATCCCTCAAGATTGCGAGTTAAAAGATTGATTGATGAAAAAAAATCTATCACGCTTTGCGTGTTGTACTTTTCAATAATTGGGCGTACAAAATTTGGGTTGTTATAAAATTCTGCGCTCAAATTTTGGTTGCTCAAGTTGCACCTGCCATTGCCAGTTGCCAAAAGTTTTTTGCCAATTCTATCGCTTTTTTCTAACAGTAAAACGCTAAAACCTCTTTGCTTTAATAAAATACTTGCAACAATCCCCGTTGCTCCGCCACCTATTATTACTATTTCTTTCATATTTACCTCAATTTATTATAGCATTATACCAAACAAAATAGAAAGTTGATGAAAGGCGCAACTTTTCCGTTGCTCCGCCACCTATTATTA
>JAVVTM010000142.1:0-3811 GCA_036653655.1 Clostridia bacterium
TCAACGCCTTCGCCCTCAACCTCGCCGTTTGTTACAACTTCGTTTTCTTGAGGTTCTGCATCTTCGCTTTCTTCCTCCTCAACACGAGGTATTATTGCAAACGAAACAACCTTGCTGTCGTTGCGCAACGCCATAACTTTAACGCCTTGAGTGTTACGCCCAATTTTGCTAATTTCATCTGCGTGCATTCTTATAATAATGCCATTGTCGGCAATTATCATAATATCCTCATCTTCTTTAACAAGTTTTAGGTTGACAACATTGCCTGTTTTGTCGTTTAGCATGCCGGCTTTAATGCCCTTACCGCTACGACCTTGCAACCTATATTCATCAATATTGCAACGCTTTCCATAGCCGTTTTCAGTAATGGTAATAACCTCGTAGCCCTCTTTAATTAGCGACATATCAACAACTCTTTCGCCATTATCAAGGCTAATACTCTTAACGCCCTGAGAAGTCCTACCGGTTGGCCTAACATCTTTTTCGCTAAACCTAATGCACTTGCCACCAGTTGTCGCCATAATAACTTGGCTTTCTCCATCACACAATTGCGCAGATATTAGCTCGTCATCATCAACCAATGTAATTGCTATTTTGCCAACTTTCCTAATGTTATCAAACTCGGTTAGGTCGGTTTTTTTGATTAAACCATTTTTGGTAGCCAACAACAAAAACCCTTTAAATTCTTCAGGAACTGCCATATATGCATTTACTGTTTCATCATTTTCGATTGGCAAAATGTTTACAATCGCTCTGCCTTTCGCAATCCTTGACGCCTCAGGAATTTCGTAACATTTAATACGGTAAACCTTGCCTCTGTTTGTAAAGAACATTAAATCGGCGTGAGAATTTGTCATAAATATGTTTTCGACAAAGTCCTCATCTTTTGTTTTGTGCGCCGTTATGCCCACTCCGCCACGATGTTGGGCAGAATATTCGCTAAGTGGAATACGCTTAATATATCCAAAGTGAGTAACAGACACAACAACATCTTCTTTTTCAATTAAATCGGCAATGTCGATATCGCCATCAAAACTGTATGTCATTGTTGACAACCTTGGAGTGTTGTATTTGTCTTTAATTTCGCCAAGCTCTTTAATTAAAAGCTCCACAACCTTTTCTGGATTGCCCAAAATTTCGTGGTAACCCTTAATATCCTGCTCTATTTGGTCTAACTCCTCTTGGATTTTTGTAACTTCCATATTGGTTAAACGCTGTAAACGCAACTCCAAAATTGCGGTGGTTTGTTTGTCGGTTAAGCCAAATCTTTCAATAAGTTTGTTGCTTGCCTCCACTTTGTCAGATGATTTTTTGATAATAGCGATAACTTCATCAATATTTTGTTGCGCAATAACCAAGCCTAACAAAATGTGTTCCTTTTCTGCCGCTTTATCTAAATCAAATTGTGTTCTGCGAACAATAACTTCTTTTTGATGCTTAATATAAACCTCCAACATTTCTTTAAGGTTCATAATTTTTGGGCGACTATCAACAAGCGCTAGCATTATCATAGAATTGCTAATTTGCATATTTGTGTGCTTGTAAAGCATATTTAACACCACTTGCGCATTTGCATCACGCTTGATGTCAATAACCATACGCATACCATCTCTATCGCTTTCATCTTGAATGTCGCTAATACCTTCTATGCGCTTTTGTTTTACCAACTCGGCAATGTATTCGATAAGTTTTGCCTTGTTAACTTGATAAGGCAATTCGCTTACGATAATGCGTGATTTTGTGTTGTTATTGTACTCCTCAATTTCTGCTTTGGCACGGATAATACAACTGCCTCGCCCTGTGCGATAAGCCTTTTTTATGTTTGTCCTGCCAAGGATTAAACCGCCAGTTGGATAATCGGGCGCAGGGATTATTTCCATCAAGTCTTCAATGTCAACTTCTGGATTTTTTAGTAAACAAATTGTAGCGTCAATAACCTCGCCCAAGTTGTGAGGAGGGATTGATGTTGCCATACCAACCGCAATACCATCACTACCATTGACAAGTAGGTTTGGATATCTTGATGGCAAAACAGAGGGTTGCTCTAGCGTGTCATCAAAGTTTGGATAATAATCAACAGTTTTTTTGTCGATATCACGCAACATTTCACTTGCTATTTTGCTTAGCCTTGCCTCAGTATACCTCTGCGCAGCTGCCGGGTCGCCATCAACCGAACCAAAGTTGCCGTGCCCCTCAACCAATGTGCATCTGATTGAAAAATCTTGCGCCAACCTTACCAACGCTTCATAAACAGCGCTGTCGCCGTGTGGGTGGTATTTGCCAAGCACGTCGCCTACTATCCTTGCGCATTTACGAAACGGCTTGTCGTTTGCTAAGCCCAACTCGTTCATAGCGTACAAAATACGGCGATGAACGGGTTTTAATCCGTCTCTTGCATCTGGAATAGCACGAGAGACATTTACGGCCATTGCGTAGGAAATAAAGGATTTTTTCATTTCACTTTCTACTTCTACATCTACAATTTTAGATTTTTCTAGCTGTTCTAAAATTCTATCTTCTTTTTTTTCGCTTGCCATAATATCTCCTTATATATCCAACTCTTTAATAAGAGTTGCATTTTCTTCAATAAATTTTCGCCTTTCTTCAGGAACTTCGCCCATTAAAATTGTAAAAATTTCGTTAGCGCGCATAGCGTCTTCCATGCGCACACGCAATAATGTTCGGCTTTCTGGGTTCATTGTGGTTTCCCAAAGCTGTTCTGCATTCATTTCGCCCAAGCCTTTATAGCGTTGCAAATCGTACTTTTTGTCAAGCGTTGAGGTGTATTCTTCTAATGAGGTGTCATCATAAAAATACTTTTCTTGCCTGCCTTTTGCCGCAACCTTGTAAAGTGGTGGTTGCGCAATATATACGTGCCCTTCTTGTACAAGTGGCTTCATAAAACGGTAAAAGAAAGTTAACATTAATATACGAATGTGCGAGCCGTCAACATCGGCATCGGTCATAATGATAATACGGTCGTATCTTAGCTTTGTTAAATCACAATCATCGTGGATACCACAGCCAAACGCCGTTATCATAGCTTTTATTTCTTCGTTTTCTAACACCTTAGCAAGACGGGTTTTTTCTACATTTAAAATTTTGCCACGCAAAGGTAATATCGCCTGAAAACGCCTGTCCCTGCCTTGTTTTGCAGTGCCGCCAGCGCTGTCGCCCTCGACCAAATAAATTTCGCATTTTTTTGCGTCTTTATCGCTACAATCTGAAAGTTTGCCCGGCAAAGTTGTGTTTTCAAAAATACTTTTTCTGCGGGTTAAATCACGCGCATTGCGGGCAGCCTCTCTGGCTTTTTTTGCCATAACAGACTTTAAAATAAGCTCCCTTGCTGTTTTTGGATTTTCCTCAAAAAATGCGCCCAAATAGTCGTTGGTTACTTTTGCAACCAATGTACGCATAAAACTGTTGCCCAATTTTGTTTTTGTTTGACCTTCAAATTGTGGGTCGGTTAGCTTGACGCTAATTATTGCAACAATACCCTCTCTGACATCTTCGCCAGAAAGCTTTTCATCATCTTTAATAATTTTTAAACTTTTGCCATAATCGTTAAATTGCTTGGTTAAACTTGCCTTAAAACCATCTAAGTGCGCGCCACCCTCGTGAGTGTTGATGTTGTTAGCGTAAGAATATACAACCTCGTTGTAACTATCATTGTACTGAATTGCAGCCTCAATTTCGTAATCTTCACTGACAAGTTTAAAACTTATTGGTTCTTCTAACAAACCGTTTTTGTGGTTTAATTTTTTAACATATTCGACAATACCGCCCTCAAAAAAGAAACTTTCTTCCTTAG
>JAVVTM010000143.1:0-3801 GCA_036653655.1 Clostridia bacterium
ATTGCTGAAAATGTAATTAGCAAATCCACCGATGAATTAACAAAAAAATTGGCAGAGGCAATAAGACTATCAAACCATATTATGGCGGAGGATATTGTGCGTGAAGCTGGTTATATGCTACCTCAAAGTGGCAATGGCATAGCATTTTTAAACAATTTGCTAGCAACAGAAAAAGCAGAAGATTTTCCTATTGAAGCAGTAAAATCGTTAATAAAAAAATTAAATATAGAAAATAAAAAAGGAGATAATACTATGAGTTATAAAGGTACAAAAACAGAAAAGAATTTACAAGCAGCATTTGCTGGCGAAAGCCAAGCAAGAAACAAATACACTTATTTTGCAAGCGTAGCTAAAAAAGAAGGGTATGAGCAAATTTCAGAAATTTTTACAAAAACTGCTGAAAATGAAAAAGAACATGCAAAATTGTGGTTTAAGGCGCTTGAAGAATTAGGCGACACTAAAGAAAATTTACTTCACGCTGCTGACGGCGAAAACTATGAGTGGACAGATATGTACGAAGGTTTTGCTAAAGATGCCGATGCAGAAGGCTTTAAAGATTTGGCAGAAAAATTTAGAGGCGTTGCTAAGATTGAAAAATCTCACGAGGCAAGATACAGAGCGCTATTAAAGAATGTAGAAATGCAAGCCGTTTTTGCTAAATCAGGCGAAAAAATGTGGGAATGCCGTAACTGTGGACATTTGGTTATTGGAAAAGAAGCTCCAACAATTTGCCCAGTTTGTAGCCACCCACAAAGTTATTTTGAATTGAGAAGCGAAAATTATTAATAGTTAATTCTTTAATTAATTGTAGTTAAATTATAGTTAATTATAGTTAAATTTTAGTTAATTGTAGTTAAATTTTAGTTAATAATATTTAAATCTTTTATCAATACTATTTAAAACTAAATAATAGTAGTTAAATTATTATTAATAATATTTAAATCTTAATCAAAAACAACGACAAATAAATTAAGGCAAGTGTTGCAAAACGCTTGCTTTTTTGTTGTTATCAAATTTTCTTATGCAAACGCACAATTTTTTGAGCATAATAAAATATTAAAAAATATAAGCAATTTTTTAGCATAATAAAACAATACAATAAAATAAAACAAGCGCAAAACAATACAATCAAATAAAACAAGCGCAGAAATATTAAAATAAAATAAGTGCGCAAAAAAGTATATTCTACTTATAAAGATAACACACAAATTAACGCCTAAAGCATAAGATATTTAGGCGTTATTCTCGTTAATAGTAATAATTACTATTAGTATTGACAATTTTAAAAATGTGTGGTATATTATATATAGTTATTAGGAATACTTACTAATAACAAAAGTAGGAGGTTAAAATATGGATGAATTTAAAAAATTAACAAATGAAGTTGGCGCGCCTGTTGCCGATAATGAAAACGCTATCACCGCTGGACCTCGTGGACCTGTGGTTATGAGCGATGTGTGGCTAATGGAAAAAATGGCGCACTTTAACCGTGAAGTTATCCCTGAAAGGCGTATGCACGCTAAAGGGTGGGGCGCTTATGGTAAACTTACTGTAACGCATGATATATCAAAATTTACTAGGGCAAAAGTATTGCAAAAGGGCAAGGAAACCGAGCTTTTTATTAGGTTTTCTACCGTTGCAGGCGAGCGTGGCGCAGCAGATTGTGAGCGTGATATTCGTGGCGTAGCTGTCAAGTTTTACACTGAAGATGGCAATTGGGATATGGTTGGCAACAACACTCCAACTTTCTTTATCCGTGATGTGCACAACTTTGCCGACCTTAACCGTGCTGTAAAGCGTGATCCTCAAACGGGTAGGCGTTCTGCGCAAAACAATTGGGATTTTTGGACGCTACTTCCTGAATGTTTTCATCAAATTACAATTGTTATGAGCGACCGTGGCATACCTGCATCTTTTCGCAATATGCACTTTTTTGGCGAACATACTTATTCTTTTTACAATGCTAAAAACGAGCGTTTTTGGTGCAAATTTCACTTTAAAACTCAACAAGGCATTAAAAATTTTACCAATGAAGAAGCCGATAAAATTAATGGTATGGACAGAGAATTTCACGGGAAAGATTTGTTTGATGCAATTGAAAGCGGAAACTTTCCTAAATGGACAATGTATGTGCAAATAATGACAGAAGAACAAGCTAAAAAGCATTACGAAAATCCATTTGATATTACAAAAATTTGGAAACATAAAGAATTTCCTTTAATAGAAGTGGGCGTTTTGGAGCTTAACCGCAACCCACAAAACTTTTTTGCTGAGGTAGAGCAATCTGCATTTACTCCAGCGCACGTTGTGCCTGGCATTGGCTTTAGCCCAGACAAATTTTTGCAAGGTAGGTTGTTTGCTTATGGCGATGCGCAACGCTATCGTTTGGGTGTCAATCACAATCTTATCCCAGTAAACCGCGCAAAAGTTGAGGTTAATGAATATCATCGTGATGGTGCAATGCGTGTTGATGGCAACTATGGCAACGCCCCTGCCTACACTCCAAACAGTTTGGGTGTATGGTCTGCGCAACCAGATGTTATGGAACCACCGCTAGATTTAAGTGGCGCAATGTATCGTTACGACCCTAAAGATGACCCAACTGATGATTGCTTCCGAGCAGGTGGCGATTTATGGCGAATTTTAACGGAAGATAAAAAACAACTTTTAATTTCTAATACAGCTGATAATATTGCTCCTTGCACCGAAAATATTAAATACCGCCACGCCGTTCATTGCTATTTGGCAGATAGAGAATATGGCAGACGCTTTACGCAGGCTGTAAAACTAGATTTGAATAAGGTTGTAGAACTTTCAAAACTAGATAATAACGGCTTGATTAATGCGACATTAAAATAATGGAAACTAAAAAAATTAAGCAAAACGGCAATATTGTAGAGGCAGGAGCAAGCCGACAACAAACGCAAGGCAATTTGGCTAAAAATGATAAAAGTATACAAAACATAGCTAAAGACAAACAGCCAAACAACAAAGTTGTTAATGTTATCAATGCGCAAGATGTTGATAAAACTAAAGAAATTAAAACACGAAACACGCCACAGCGCAAGCTAATAAGAAGTTTGTTACAAGACAATTTTACACACCCAACGGCAGATGAAGTTTATGAATTAGCAAGGCAAAAAAACGCTAAAATCAGCCGTGGCACTGTCTATCGAAATTTGAATTTAATGGCGGAAAGTGGAGAAATTGAAAGGCTTCAAGCGCCCTTTGGCGCAGACCATTACGATTTTCAAACAAAAAACCACTATCATTTTTTGTGTAGAAAGTGTTATCGTGTGCTTGATGCGCCACTTCCATACGCAGATGAAATCAACTTAAATAACATCAATGTTAATGGTTGCAAGTGCGATGGTTACAAACTAATTTTGCTTGGGTTATGCCCTAATTGCAACAAAGAAACAGAGTAGCGTTGCAAAAAGCGCAACAAAGAAACAGAGCAGTGGCACAAAAACGCAAAAAAGCAAAAACGCAACAAAGCAACAAAAAAAACAGAGTAGTGGCGCAATAGAACTTAGCAAAAACAACAGTAAAATGCAACAAAATAATGTAATGCTAAGCAATAGCAAAAGGGACGGCGCAAGACAATTTTATCTTAAAACAGACACAATTTAGGCGCAAAAAACAATAAATATTTTAAACCAACTTGTATTAATTTTGCAAGTTGGTTTTTTATTGTGCGCAAAAATGTAGGCAAAAAACAACTAAAAGAAAAAATATAGCAAAAAAATAATTAAAGCATTAATATCACACAAATAAACACCTAAAAGCATTAATATCGCA
>JAVVTM010000144.1:0-3800 GCA_036653655.1 Clostridia bacterium
CGTATTACAGCGTTGTCGTAATCGCTATCTTTTAATTGTTCCATATAAAAACATTCTGCATTGCCTAACACTTGTACCCTTGTTTGCTCAAAATAAACTTCGTATCCAGCAAGCAAAAGCCCCGGGCGGTTGATGTTTGATGTGGTAATTTTTATCTTACTGCGCACTTCGCCAGCAATAATATTAACATTAAATTCCTTAGCAAAATCTGCCACAGAAATGCTACAACACTCCTCGTTATAACCCATTTGTGTTTTCATTTTTCCTCCAAGTACCTAAATTTATAAATGATTGTTGTTATTTTTAACATTGCTACCCTTTTTGCTTAATGCAATAATACATTACAACGGATAAAAGCGTACGCTCAATTTTAAACTTTATTAAATTATTTTTGCTTTAGCTTTTATTAAAGCATTGCTGTTTTAACCTTTATTAGCTTTTTTTAAAGCGTTAAAATTGTTTTAATGTTTATATTGTTTTAGCTTCTTTAAAGCGTTTTTATTTTAATGTTTATATTGTTTTAGCTTTTATTAAAGCGTTTTTGTTTTAACATATCCTTAATCCAAGTACATATATTCGTTAATAATCGTTGCCACTGCGCCCTCGTTATTTGTTACAGTAACCTCATCTGCAATATCTTTTAATGTCTGCATAGCGTTGCCAACCGCCACACCCAAACCTGCAAAATTAATCATTGGGGCATCGTTGTTTGCATCGCCAATGGCAATAACCTCATCTGGAGTTATGTTGTACAAATTGCACAAACTTTCAATAGCCTTGCCCTTGCTAGCCTTGTTGTTAACCACTTCCATAATAAAAGGGGTTGAAAGATGAAAGCTCATACCTTCAAAAGCGCCTTTGCAATATTCGCTAACTGTGGTGGATTTTTTTGGGTTAATTAGCACCACAAGTTTTGTTGGAACGATATTATTTTGTTTGATGTGCTCATCAAGGGGCAAATTTGTTTCGTAAACAGTAACGCCCAAAACATCGCCAAAATAAAGCGAAAACTCATTGTTTTTATCCACAAAAATTTTATTTTCATAAAACATACAAATTGTAACTTTATCCTCAAGCCCGTTTAAATATTTTATAACATTTAAAACTTTTGCCTGCTCAAGTGGCGTATACGAAAAAATTTCTTCTGTTTGAATGTCATAAATAACTGCGCCTTGGCAAGTTATAATTTTGCCCTGCAACCCTAAATTTTGGATATGCGGAATAATAGCCGAAAAAATCCTACCAGTGGCAATTACAAATTTGCCACCACGCTCAGTGTATTTTTTTATTGCGTCAATATTGTTTTGAGGAATTTCGTGATTATCACCCAACAATGTGCCATCAAAATCGCTAACTATCATTTTGTATTTCATAATATACTTATTATATTACAATTTGCTAAAATTTTCAATCGTTATTAAAATATTTATAAATTGCTTGCGCATTTGCAAGGCTTATGCCCTTAACTTTACAAAGTTGCTCCACCGTTGCCTTTTTAATGGCGTTAATATTTTTAAAATCTTCGTAAAGCATTTCAATTTTTTTATCGCCAATGCCTTCAATTTCTTTTAAAATGCTTGCCGTTTGCCTGTTTAATCTTAGTTTTTTATGGAAAGTATTGGCAATCCTATGCGCCTCATCACGCAAACGCTGTAAAAGTTTTAAGGCGTAAGAGTTGCGTGGCAATGCGATTGGCACATTGCTATCTAATGTGTAAACCAAATCTTCACGCTCGGCTAAACTTATTATTTGACAGCTAAACCCTTCCTCTGCCATTGCCCTGTTTGCATATTTAAGTTGCCCCAATCCGCCATCAATCACAACCAAATCTGGCAAACTTTTAAAGCCATTAGCGCTTATGCTAGCCTCATTTTTTTTATTGATTGCGCTTATGCTAGCCTCATTTTTTTTATTGATTGCGGTTTTGTTTGCAATATTTTTATCAAAAACATTTTCTTCTGTTTGAGTATTAACTCCATTTATGTTTAAAATATCTTTTTCTGTTTGAGTATTAACTGCGTTTATGTTTAAAATATCTTCTTCTGTTTGAGTATTAACTGCGTTTATGTTTAAAATATCTTCAGTTGCGGTGGCTTTTGCCGTTTCATTTTTTGCTTCGGCAAACCTGCGCTTTATCACTTCGTACATACTTTCAAAATCGTTAACGCCCTCAACAGTTTTAATTTTAAAGCGCCTATATTGTGTTTTATCAATTTCGCCATTAGTAAAAACCACCATAGATGCCACCTTGTCTGTGCCACTTATGTTGCTTATATCGTAACATTCCATACGCAATGGCAATGTTTTTAATTTTAACATTTCTTGCAGTTGCGTTACCGCTCCCAAACTCATATTTTCCTGCCGTTCTATAACCGAAAGTGATTTTTCTAAGTAATCTTGCGCATTATTAAACGCCATATTGCAAAGTTGTTTTCTTATGCCGCTTTGCACATACAAAACATTAATTTTCCGTTTAGCTTTTTCACTTATATAATTGGTTAAAGCGCTGGCGTCATCAAGCTGAATATGCGTTAAAATTTCATCGCAATTTATTGGGCGAGTGTTGTAATGTTGCACAATAAAATTGCTTAAAACTCCCTCATCACTGCCCACAATATCCGTTAAAATTTGCCTATAACTGCCAAGCAATTTGCCCGCCCTAACATACAAAACATAGGCTACGGAGTGCAAACCATTGCTTGCGATAGAAAAAACATCTAAATTAAAATCTTTTGGCAACGCAGTAATTTGCTTGCGCACAATTTTGTCTAACAACTGCAATTTTTCCTTGTAAAATAGCGCTGTTTCAAATTCTTCCTGTTGCGCCGCTTCCATCATTTTTTGCGTTAAAATAACTTTGATGTTTTTGTCGTTGCCATTTAAAAAATTTATAGCTTGATTAATCACATCAAAATATTCCTCCTGCGTAACATAATTACAGCAAGGGGCGTTGCATCTTTTGATATGATAATTAAGGCACGGACGATGATTTTTTGGCACTTTTTCTAAATTTAAACTGCAAGTTGGTAATGGATATGCGCTGTGCAACAAATCTAACATTTCTTTGGCGCTAATGCCCTGCATATAAGGTCCAAAATATTTTGCGCCATCTTCTTTTAGCTTGCGCACTACCTCAAATTTAGGAAATTTTTGCTTTAAATTGATTTTAAAAAAAGGATAACTCTTGTCATCTTTTAATAAAATGTTGTATGGCGGTTTGTTTTGCTTAATCAAATTGTTTTCCAAAACTAAAGCGTCAATCTCATTATTGGTTATAATATACTTAAAATCGGCAATTTTTGCCACTAAATTTAATGTTTTTATTGTTTTGTTAGAATTTTGAAAATATTGTCTTACTCTGTTTTTTAAAGATTTTGCCTTGCCCACATACAAAATTTGCTCATCGCTAGATAGCATAATGTAAACACCGCTTTCGCTTGGTAAATCCTTTAATTTTTGCGCAATAACTTCATTCATAATTTAATTATATACTAAAAATTTGCAAAATTCCACAAATATGCATTATAAATATGCAAACTTTCAATTTTTACTTTTGTTTAAGCAAATTTGTAATCGCCATTTTCGTTGTCTAAATTATCTATGCCCGTTAACATAATGTCATTAATAAAAGGATTAATATTAAAGTAATAAATTATTTTGCCCTCTCGCCTACAATCAATAATTTTTGCATCTCTAAGCAATTTTAACTGGTGCGAAAGTGTGCTTTGGTTGAGGTTTAAAATTTGCGCAACATCGCCCACGCACATTTCAGAAATAGAAAGCGCCATCAAAATTTTGAC
>JAVVTM010000145.1:0-3792 GCA_036653655.1 Clostridia bacterium
CCTCAATATTCTTTTTAGTGTTTTTGCGGATAATTTCGTTTGCCTTAACAAAACTGCCTTTTTCTAACAGTGAACAAGGGCCGTTAATGCACGAATTGTTGCAGGCGCTCATCTCAATAAACATACCATCAAGGTTGTTGATATTGCTTAAAACATCTTTACATTCTTCCACACCGTCCACGCTAAAATAATCATAATTTTGCGGTATTTCGTAAAACGACTTGATTATCCCTCGTTTGATAGGGTAAAATAACGATTTATCGCTAAAGCCATTAAAATCTTTAACATCAATTTTTTCAGGAAAAATTTCTGCATCTTGCAACCATTTTTCTAAATCTTCAAATGTTAACGCAACATCAATAATATTACTTTCAGCCGCCTCACGCTTTTTTGCAATGCAAGGGCCAATAAAAACAATTTTAATGTCTTCGCCAAATTTCTCTTTTAACATTTTGCCGTGCGCAATCATTGGCGAATCGGTTGGCGCAAGATATTTTAGCGCATCGTGATATTCATATTGAATTAAACGGTTAACAGCAGGGCACGCCGAACTTATTAAGTTTTTGTACTTGCCACTTTTTAAAAGCTCAATATAGTTTTCACTAACGTACTTTGCGCCTTCTGCCGTTGCAAACACATCGGCAAAACCAAGTTGCTTTAACGCAGTTTCTAATTGCCCCTTTTTATAATTGCTAAAACTAGAAATATATGAGGGAGCAAGCGTACAAAAAACTTTTTTACCGCTTTGCAACATCTCTTTTACAGTATCAATTTCGCAAATTGTTTTTTTTGCGTTTTGCGGACAAACAGAAACACAATGACCGCACAAAATACATTTGTCGGCAATTACTTGCGCTTTGTGATTGATAAAACTGATTGCCTTAACGGGGCAACCTCTTAAACATTTGTAACAACTTTTACAGTTGGCTTCTTTAAAATCAATAATATACATAATTAACTCAACTTTGGTAGGATAGTATTGTAAAAAATATCCTCAATATTTTGCTCGCTAGCGTTTAAAATAAACTCATCGCCCAATTTCATACTAACGCCTTCGGAGCATTTTCCTAAACAAAAACTAGCAGAAAGCTCCAACTTGTCTTGCAAATTGTTTTTTTCTATCAAGTCTTTTAGCGTATTTATAACCCCGTACGACCCTTTTAGGTGGCAACTACTACCAACGCACACTTTTAATTGCATATCTACCTCCATTGTTAAAAAATTAACATAATTAAATTTTAACACGCAAAAATAAAAATGTCAATTATTTACCCAATAATTATAACATAATTAGCGGTTAAATTGGTTAAAATGTTTTAAATACTGCACAAATTTAAATATTAAGTTTATTAATATTAAATAATTTAAAAAAATAACTTAAATATTTTAAAAAAAGTCAAAAAGAGTTAACTTATAATTTTTTATATGATATAATATATATTAATAAATTTTAAGGAGCAAAAAAATGAAAAAATTCAAATTAATCACAAGTATTGTTGCAGTTATTTGTTTGTGCAGTCTATGCTTAGTTGGCTGTTTTGAGCCTACTAAACCAAACAAATACGTTGAAAAGCTATCTACTAGCACAAACTTTTATGTTCGTATGGGCGACGCTCGTTACGATGTAAAAGGCGAAAATATGGCTGCTACTATCACAAAAGATGGCAAAACCGAAGGCTATTATATCATTAAAGAAGGCGACAAGTACTTCGAATATGAAAAAGATGCTAAAGGTTGGGAGAAGGAAGAACTTTCTGCTGCAGATTACAAAGATGCTTTAAAAGTTGTTACAGATGCTAAAAACACAGTTTGCGATAAAAAATATTTTGCAGAAGAAGCATTTACAATTGTTGAAGGTGTTTATTCTGTTGTTGACAAACTTACAAAATCTGGTTTCGATTTACAAGTTATTGAAAAGGAATTGGTTTTTAGAGTTGTAGTATTGGGCAAACCAGTTGACGCTGGCAAAATCTGTTTTGGATTAAGCGCAGTTGTTAAACTACCTAGTGAAGCTAAAGATGCTGTTTTAAAGAAAGATTAATCGCATTTTTACAAACAATTTAATAAAAAATAAAAATCACTCGCAAGAGTGATTTTTTTTAACTAATTTGATTTTTTTAACTAATAATTATATTTTTTTGTTTGCGCAGTACATATTATAATTTTTATTTAACGCATTATATTTAATTTATAAAATTATTTGTCAAGTTTAGAAGCCGCATCTTTATCAATAATCAAAACTACATCAGGGTGGTTTTGCAAAACGCTAGCAGGGCAGGTTTCAGAAATTTCGCCTTTAACCATTTTGTAAACGGCGTCTGCTTTGTTTAATCCATTAGCTACAATTAGTATTTTTTTTGCGTTCATAATATTTTTAATGCCCATTGTAATGGCAAGAGTTGGCACTTTATCCAAACTTTCAAAAAAGCGCGCGTTGTCTGCACGAGTTTTGTCTTGAAGTGTAACAATGTGTGTTGTGCTATCAAAAGCGGTGTTTGGTTCGTTAAAGCCAATGTGTCCGTTTGCGCCAATGCCTAAAACTTGAACATCTTTAACATTTTCATTTAAAAGAGCGGTGTAACGCTCACATTCTTCTTGCAAATCTGCGGGTTTTCCGTTTGGCAAATTTACATTTTTTAAATCGATATCAATATGGTTAAACAAATTATCTTTCATAAAGTAAATATAGCTTTGGTTGTTTGTTTCATCAATGCCAACATATTCATCAAGATTAACCGTTTTAATATTTTTGTAAGAAGTTAAACCATTTTCGTTATCCTTTATCATATTTTTGTACAAACCAATAGGGCTAGAGCCTGTTGCAAGCCCAAGTATTGCATTTGGATTTTCAGTAATGATAGTTCTAATTACTTTGTTTGCTTCGTTACTAATTTCTTCGTAATTGTTTGTAATAATAATTTTCATAATCACTCCTATTTTACTTTTATTTTTGTGCAGTTAACATTTCCCTCTAAAATATCTTTCAAGCTGTAACAAGAATTTGCTATAATAACTTCCGTTCCATTTTTAACGGGTTCTTTAATGTATTCTAATTTTGCTTTTGCGCCATTTGCGCCCTTTCGACTACTGCCATTGCAAACTTGTTGATATCCATCAATGTTTTCAATAAGTTCGTAAATATCTTTGCCCGATATTTCTTTAACTAAAGATGTTTTATCATTAAAATCACTATATATGCCATCAACATTTGTCAGTATTAACATTTTTTTAGTTTTAACCAAACAAGCAACTTGGCTTGCAGTTTCATCATTGTCAACACATTGTACCACGTGGGAATTTTTTGTTTTTAGCGCCATAATTTCTGTTTTAACAATTTCTTCGGGCGAAAGTGGATCGTTGTAATTGATTATTGGTATTGCGTTTTGCGCAGGACATCTTAGCAATAGTTTGCGCAAATAATCCTTTTTTATTTCGTTATTAAAATGAACATGCTCAACCAAAATTTGTCGTAGCGAATATCTACCATCAACAAACTGCCTATAAGTTTGCATTAAAATTGATTGACCTTGCGCAGAATAATCTGTTTTGTTGTCTTGCGCACAGCCATCAAGTTCAACTCCATTGCGGTTTATATAATCAATGCGCCCAATTTCGGTAGCGCCACTTGTAACCCAAATGAAACCGGGGATTAATTCTCGGCTAATTCTTGCTATTACATTGTAATTTATGCAATGGTCGTCCTTATTAATAAGCGCCATAGAACCAACTTTTCCTACAAGTTCAATATCAAATTTTGTCATTTTACTATCCTATTTAATTCTTTTAAAATAT
>JAVVTM010000146.1:0-3739 GCA_036653655.1 Clostridia bacterium
AAAAGCCAAAAAGATTAACACAATAACTTCAATAAAAACAAAAAAATGTTAAAGCAAAAAAGGTTAATCAAAAGAATTAATGAAAAAGGTTTAAAAAAAACTAGCAGTAGCTAGTTTTATTTGTTTGTGTAATTATTTTTGAAAATTTAAAACGCAAAAAATCTTGCGCAAAAAATGTTATAATGCTAAGCCAATTGGTAAAAAGGCAACCAGATTAATTTTGACAACTTTTTGTAATAGCAAAGTGATAAAATTGTAGTCAAACAAATAGTGCGCAACAAAACTTTTGCGCAACATTGCAAGCACATTTTGCATAAAGCTGAAACCACTCATTAAATCAAAAACCCAAAACAACAAGCTTATAATTAAGTAACTTTTAAACAAACCAAACAGTCCGCCTAAAACACGGTCGATGCCACGCAAAAAATCTTGTTTAATAAACTTTCGGATAATGATACTAATAACTTTAAAAACAATAAATGCAGCAATAAAGATAATAACGCCACTGATAACGCTACAAATTTTGTACCCAACAAATTGCCCAACGCTACTTGCCAAGGTTGAGCCGTCAGGGATAATGCCAATTAAATAAGTGCGCCAAGAAGCAGGCAACAAAAACTTGCCAAGCAAATCGCTTAAATCGGTTGCAACGCCATCAATAACAATTTGCCCACCAGTAACGGGGGTTGTTGCGATTGCGCCAAGCGTAGAAAATTTGTCGATAAGAATGTTGGATATTTTTTGGAAAATACCGCCTAAATTGCCAATGGATTCAGTTAAATATGGCGTTAAAAATATTGCGATAAAAATAGCGCCAGCAAAAGTTATAAAACCCAAAACTGACTTAGCAAAACCTTTGCTAAAGCCAATAATAAAAAGCAATAAAACTAACGCTAATATTACAATATCAAAAATCATATGTACCTCACGGACTATTATATTTATATTATACTTTATAATTTCAAAAAAATCAAATATAAAATATAAATTGAATATTATTTTGTAAAGAGTTGATACTTTTTGTATGGAAATAGTGTATATATGTATAGGGACGCCAAAAGTTGCAGGCGATAGTTTTGGCGCATTGGTAGGGGATTTTTTAATAGAAAGCGGAATAAACGCCGTAGTCTATGGTTGTAGTCAATACCCAATAAACAGTAGAAATATAACAAATTATTTGGAATTTATTGAAAGAAAGCATAAAAACGCTTTAAAAATTAGCGTTGATGCGTGTTTGGGGGCAAAAGAGCATTGCAATCAAGTTAAAATTGTTAGGGGCGGATTGCGTCCGGGGCTTGCGTTGGGCAAAAAAATTAAAGAGATTGGCGATTTTTCTGTTTTGGGAATGGTTGCGGAAAAAACAAACAATCCTATTGAAAATTTGCTAAATTGCGATTACAAACAAATTTTAAAAATGAGCGAGCTAATTTCCAACCTATTAATAAGGTTAAATTTGCATATTTTAGAGAATATTAAAAAAGCGCAAACAAATTTTTAAAGTCCGGGTTAATTTTTAGCTTTTATTTTGATTAATTTTGAAATATAAAAAATTATCCGGTTAAATTTAAGCAAATAATAGGGCAAAATTGCGAATTTAGGAGAATATACAAATACTTTACTAAAAATTTACCTCAATTTTGAGTTAATTTTATTTAATGTTTGATATAATATTGACTAGAACACTATTTTAAATTATAATAGTTGTATTCAATAAAGTTTTTGCGAGGATAAATGAAAAAAAAGAATAATGTTTTAAAAACAGTTTTAATAGTCGCTTCAGTAATACTTTTTATCGTATTGGTTGCAATGTTGTTTACAGAGGGTAATGGCCCTAAAGAAATAGCTTACGCAGGCGAAGGAAGTTTATTGGAAAAAATTAACAATGGCGAAATAGAAGGTTTGCACATTGTTGACGGCTATGTCGCTTATGCAATTGTAAAGGACAGCCAGTACAAATCTAAATTTCCTAGTAAGGCAGATTATGTTATTAAAATACCAAATCGTAATTTGGTAATGGAAGATATTGCAAGGTTAAACGGCGCAAATGCAAAAATGCCAAATGTAACCTACAACAATCCTGCAAGTAAATCTTCATTTACATCAATGATAATACCGGCTTTAGGGTTGGTAGCTATTGGTATACTTATGTTTTTAATGTACAAGCAAACCGCTGGTACAAACTCTAAGGCTATGAACTTTAGCAAAACTAAAGCTCGTTTAAGCGCAAATGTTAAAGTAAAATTTAGCGATGTAGCGGGCGCCGAAGAAGAAAAAGAAGAACTTAAAGAAGTTGTTGAATTTTTGAAAAACGCTAAAAAGTTTGAAGATGTTGGCGCAAGGATACCAAAAGGCGTGTTGCTAGTTGGCCCTCCAGGCACAGGCAAAACTTTGTTTGCTAAGGCAGTAGCTGGCGAAGCTAATGTTCCATTCTTCTCAATTTCTGGTTCAGACTTTGTTGAAATGTTTGTGGGCACAGGCGCAGCTCGTGTTAGAGATTTGTTTGAGCAAGCCAAAAAGAATATGCCATGCATTATATTTATTGATGAAATAGATGCAGTAGGCAGGCAAAGAGGCGCAGGCTTAGGTGGTGGCAATGATGAAAGAGAGCAAACACTTAACCAATTACTTGTGCAAATGGACGGTTTTGAAAAGAATGATGGCATTATTATAATGGCAGCTACAAACCGCGCAGACATTCTAGACCCAGCTTTAATGCGTCCGGGCAGGTTTGACCGCCAAATTTTTGTCAATCCGCCAGATGTTAAAGGCAGAGAAGAAATTTTAAAAGTGCACTCACGCAACAAACCGCTTGATGCAGATGTATCATTCAAAATTTTAGCAAGAATGACAAGTGGTTTTACTGGCGCAGATTTAGAAAATCTTTTAAATGAAGCTGCAATTTTGGCTGCGAGAGCAGGCAGAAAAGTTATTTTAATGGAAGATGTTTTAGAGGGCATTAATAAAGTTATAGCAGGGCCACAAAAAAAGAGCCATGTTGTAACCGAATCTGACAAGCGTATTACATCTTATCACGAGGCAGGGCACGCTATTTTGGGCAAACTTTTGCCAAATTGCGACGCTGTGCAAGAGGTTTCTATTATCCCGCGTGGTATGGCGGCAGGCTACACACTAACTCGCCCCGAAAATGATGATAGCCACGTTACTAAAAACAAGCTAACCGATATGATTTGTATGATGCTTGGTGGGCGTGCAGCAGAAGAAATTGTCATTCATGATATATCTACCGGCGCATCAAACGACATTCAACGCGCATCAGATATCGCACACAAAATGGTAACAGAGTGGGGTATGAGCAAGGTTTTGGGCAACATTTTCTTAGGCGGAAGCCAAGAAGTATTTTTGGGCAGAGATTATCAAACGCAACACAGTTACAGCGAGCAAATAGCAGGTATTGTTGATAAAGAAATTAAAGAAATTATTGATACTGCATACGAAAAAGCGCTAAAATTGTTAAAAGAAAACAGGTCAATTTTGGATAATATGGTTAAAGTATTGTACGAAAAAGAAACAATTTACACCGATGAAGTTAACTTGTTGTTTGAGGGCAAAACGGCTGAAGAAGTTAATGATTATATTGATAGCCGTAACGAAAAGGTTCGCAACAAAAAGCGTTACAATTTTGATATTGTGCCAGAACCAACCGCCGAAGAAGATAAAACAGAAGCTAAAACGGATAAAGATGTTAAAGCGGATAACAAAACCGATGGCAAAGATGCGG
>JAVVTM010000147.1:0-3738 GCA_036653655.1 Clostridia bacterium
ATAATACAAAACAGCAAGTTTATCAAAACTTTTATGTCAGCAATATTGGTTAGCGATGATGCCAAAAGTTGGTACGAAAGCGGTTTTGCCACCGATGTAACCATTCAAAACAATGAGTTTATTGATTGTAAAGAAACTATAATAAATATTTTGCCCGAGGCGCACACGCTAACAGACAAACCAACTGTTCACAAAAACATTAAAGTATTAAACAACAAATTTGTAACCAACCATTCGCAAATTGCAAATGTTGTGCGCACCGATGGCTTTATTTTTGAAAACAACACAATAATATCTTCAAAACCCCCAAAATTTAATGTTGTTGACAGCAAGAATGTTCAAATAAAATTGTTATAAAAACAAAACTAATATAGCTTAATTGTTATAAAAGCAAAACTATTATCGTTTAATTATTATAAAAGCAAAACTATTATCGTTTAATTATTATAAAAGCAAAACTAATATAGTATCGCTATTATGTTAACAAAATATTTAATACAAATTAAAGCACGCAAATATGTTGCGTGCTTTTTTATGCCTTTAATAAATTGATGTTCAAAAAATT
This sequence comes from Clostridia bacterium, assembly GCA_036653655.1. GTDB lineage: Bacteria > Bacillota > Clostridia > Christensenellales > UBA3700 > JAVVTM01. Next base: position 566 of record JAVVTM010000147.1, read on the forward strand.
TTACCTTTTTAAAATTAATTTAAGTTTCGATTATAAAAAAACAAAATGTAACCATAATTAGATACAAAAGTATTTACGAGGTGGATTTTTGGAAACACAAAATAATAATAAGCCAAATTTACAAACTGAAAACGGCGATAAAGGTTTGCACGCTGAAAATGATAAGCAAAAGGTTAAAACTGAAAGCGATAAAAAGGATATGCCCTACTTGCAAATGAAAAATATTCACAAACGATTTTCTGGTGTGTACGCTTTAAAGGGGGTTAATTTTGATTTGTATCGAGGCGAAATACACGCCTTAATGGGCGAAAACGGCGCTGGAAAATCTACTTTAATGAAGGTGTTAACGGGCATTTACATTGCAGATGAAGGCGAAATTATATTTGAGGGCAACGCTATTAACATTAGCAATATTAACGATACGCAAGCGCTTGGTATAAATATTATTCATCAAGAACTTAATATGATGAACCATTTAACTGTTGCCCAAAATATTTTTATTGGCAGAGAACCTTTAAGCGCAAAATTTTGGATAAACGACAAAAAAATGGTAACGGAAGCAAAAAAATTGTTTGACAATTTGGGCATTAACATAAACCCTAACGAATTGTTGGGTAATTTAACTGTTGGCAAGCAACAAATGGTGGAAATTGCAAAAGCGGTTTCGTTCAACTCCGAACTGCTAATTTTAGATGAGCCCACAGCCGCTCTTACCCAAACAGAAATTGACGAGCTGTTTAAAATTATGTTTGACCTAAAGGAAAAAGGCATAGGCATGATTTATATTTCTCATCGTATGGATGAAATTTTAAAAATTGCCGATAGGGTTACCGTAATGCGAGATGGCGAATATGTTGGCACTTTAAACAGCAAAGATACCACAAAAGCAAAGATTATTAATATGATGGTTGGCAGGGTTATTTATGAAGAACCTAAAAACAAAAGTAATGTTGCGCAAGATGCAAAAGTTGTTTTAGAAGTAAAAAATTTGCGCAATGGCAACCTAATTAAAGATGTAAGTTTTAAACTAAAAAAGGGCGAAATATTAGGTTTTGCCGGGCTTATGGGCGCAGGTAGGACAGAAGTTGCAAGGGCTATTTTTGGCGCTGACAAGTTTGAAAGTGGCGAAATATTTTTAAATGGCGAAAAAATAAATATTAAATCGCCCTATGATGCCGTTAGCCACGGGATAGCTTATTTATCTGAGGACAGAAAGCGTTATGGCTTGCTTTTGGACAAATCTGTTGCATTTAACTCCTCGCTTTCAAGTATTCCACGCTACGCTAAATTTGGCTTTATTGATGATAGTTTGATAAAAAAAGACGCAAAAGAATTCAACGAAAAATTAAAGACAAAAACGCCAAACTTAGAGGAAAAATTGCGCAATCTTTCGGGCGGTAACCAACAAAAAGTTATTTTAGCCAAGTGGTTAATTAGCGACTCGGAAATTTTAATTATTGATGAGCCCACACGAGGCATTGACATTGGCGCAAAAAGCGAAATTTACACCCTTATGAACGAACTTGTTAAGCAAGGCAAATCAATAATTATGATATCCTCTGAACTTGTAGAAATACAGCGTATGAGCGATAGAGTTATTGTTATGTGCGAAGGGCGAATTACAGCAGAATTAGACATTAAAGAAGCCTCTCAAGAGGTTATGATGAAATACGCAACAGAACGAGAATTGGAGGTATTATGAACGATACAAAACTAAATTTTACTGCCAAAACAAGACAATTTGGAGTAAGAACTTTAGATTACATTAAAAATAAGGGCAAACAAAATTTGATTATTGCAAGCGCAACAATTATTTTGTTTTTTGTTTTTGCGCTACTAAACCCAAATTTTTTAAACCCTATTACTATACGAACAATGGTTAAAAGCGCAACTCCCTATGTCATTTTAGCGCTTGGCGTAACTTTTGTTATCGCAACTGGTGGCATTGATTTATCCATTGGCACGGTTACAATTGCCTCTGCCGCTCTTGGTGGAAAAATGTTTATGATGGGCGTTCCGCTTTGGCTAGTTCTAATTTTTATGATTTTAATTGGCACGCTTTTTGGCATTATCAATGGCTTTTTGGTGGCAAACCTAAAATTACCGCCTTTTATTGCAACGCTTGGCACAATGATGTTTTCTCGAGGTATTAGCGCCATAATAATTGTGCAACCAAATGTGCAGTTTCCGCAAGGTTCTTGGCTTCAAAAGGCTTTTACAGATTACAATGGCTTTCCTATGGGGTTAATTTGGATAGCGTTATTTACTGTTATTTGTATGATTTTAATGTACAAAAGCAAGGCTGGCAGATACATTTTAGCCGTTGGCAGTAACGAACAGGCAACAAGGCTTTCCGGCGTTAAAAGCGACAATTACAAAATGTTAGCGTATGTTTTGTGTGGTATGTTTGCTGGCATCGCTTCAATTTTCTTTGCCACAAACTCCATTCAAATTGCAGGCGCTTCTGGCAATGGTATGGAGCTTGACGCAATCGCAGGCGTTTATATTGGCGGTACTAGCGCAGCAGGTGGCATCGCATCGGTTTTTGGCTCGGTTATAGGTTCTTTTATGTTGGTTATAATTCGTAATGGGCTAAATATGGTGCTGTTAGAATTTAATGTCAATGTAAATTCTACCTACCTAACTTATGTTATAACTGGCTTGATTGTTGTGGGTGCGGTGCTTATGGACGTTATAAAAAACAAAAATTTAGAAAAAGTTAAAACAGAAAAACAAACAAAAAAACTTAAAAAGATTACTCGTGAAAAAATTGAAAAATTGCGATTAGAGTTGGATTATTTAAAATCGGATAAAAATATTTCTAAGGAAGAAAAACAACAGCATTTAATTAGCTATAATCAACAAATTGCCCTGATTAAACAAGATTTTCACAACGAATTGCCAAAAGCAATTTTAGAAGATAAACAGCTAAAAGAAGAAGCGATATTAAAAAAACAAAACAAAAAAGACTACAAAAAAATGTTTAAATCTGGAGAATAACGCTTTAAATAATAAAAAAAATTACTATTAACAAATTACTACTAAATAGCAAAATTATATTAATAAATTACTAAAAATAACAAAATTATATTAACAAATTACTAAAAACAATAAAATTACTACTAAATAGCAAAATTTTATTAACAAATTACTACTAAAATAGCAAAATTATA
>JAVVTM010000148.1:0-3669 GCA_036653655.1 Clostridia bacterium
CATAACGCCATAATTCCTAAAAAGAATTGTGTTTGAAGTGAGTTGATAAGTGTTAGAAGTGAATGCGGAGGAGCTTTCTCGGTAGGACTTGTTAAACTTGTAAACAGTGCGTTTAAGTAACAGCGCTATTAGCATAGCAAGCAAAATAAAACTGCAACTAATAAGTGTTGACATAACATCATAAACAAGCAAAACTACAATATATGATGCCATAGCAACGCCTGTATCCAAAATTTCGGTAATGCTTTTTCGCATACCCTCAACAGTGATATCCACATCGCCAATACACCGTGTCATAATATCGCCAACTTCAACTTTATCCAAAGCGCTAATGCTTAAATTGATTGTATTTTGGTACATAATTTTGCGCATAGTTCGCTTGGTTTTGTTTGCAAAATTGCGCACATAATATCGTTTAAAATAGCGTGTAATTTGTGTAAGTAACACAACTCCAATAAAAATGCCAGCAAAAAACAACACCGTATTAAGTGGCTTTTGATAAATAACAGTATCAAGCAATTTGCCTTGAAACATTGGTACAAAAACAAACGCAATATTATAAATAACGCCAAAAACTATTGTCAAAACAAGCGCTGGCAATTCTTTAAAAAGATAATAATTAATTTTATTTGGATTATTGTGTTTGCTCATTTTTTTATTATATTACTTAGTGTAATTATTGTCAATTAACGCTATAATAATGCTTTAAATATTTTATGCGCGCAATTTTTTTTACAAATAAAAAGCCCTCAAAAAAGGGCAAGATATTTGTTTATTTGTGTTTTACACGAGTTGCATTGTTAAGCCTATTAAAATTGTTTGCAAAGTTAATAATTTGCTTTATAAAAACTGTTAATCTAAAAAACTGTTAATCTAAAAAACTGTTAATCTTAAAATATTTATTAATTTTTAAAAGCTTGTTAATCAAAAATATTTGTTAATTTTTATAAATTGTTAACATTAAAATTTGCGTAATTAAAGCGTGTAACTTGCCTCAGTTGTCAACAAATTGGCGTCGCAAGAGGCGGTTATTGTAATGTTTTTTGCGTTAAAATTTGCTTTAACTAAAAAGCTTGCAATGCCAGCTTCTGCATTAATTGTATTGGTAAAAATTGCGCTACCATCTTTTACGACAATGGTTACGCTTTTGTTAAAATTGATGTCTATGCAATCATTTTTGTCTTTTGCAAGCGCATAAACAAACAAAAAATCGTTGTTGTCATTTAGCAATTTAACGCCGTTATCGCAAAAATCAATTTGTAGCGAAACAGCCTTTTGAGGTTCGGTAAAAGTGAATGTTTTAACTTCCTTTCCATCAATATATCCTTTAAAAGTTAGAGCGCTAATATTGTTTAAATTTAAGTTGGTAAAAGTGAAAGGCGGATACTTCATAAACTCGCAATTTCCACCATCAAAAAGGCAACTTATTGTGTGTTTTGCTTCGTTGCAAATTTTTTCGCTTGTAGCGATGTGGTCGGCTGCCGTCAACCAATATGCCTCATCAATTTTGCCCATTTTTTTGCTATCATAAAAAACAGTTGCTCCATTGTCGCAAGCTTTTTGCGCAATCAAATTACTTCCATTAAAGATTTTAACCATTTGACAATTGCTATAAACGGGTATTTTTGTTTTGTTAGCGATAGAATTAATTAGTGGAAACAAAACAATATCTTCTGGATTGACAGGTTTTTTTTGGCTTTTTAAAAAATAATAAGTGTATTTTTTTAGTCTAAAAACATCAAAAAAGCCACTTTTAGACAACCCTTCTTTAGGAAAGTAGCCACGGTTATGGTCGATACCTTCCCACGTTAACGAGCCAATAAGCTTGTTTGCCAAATTCAAACTGTTGTAAGTCCACCCAAAATTCCACGCTTGCACTTGCATTTTAAACTCGCCATCGCCCCTTGAAACTCTTGAAGTGCTGTTGTTTCCGCCAAAATTCCAATCGCCATATTCACGCTGTAAAGGCAATTTTGCGTGCTGTTTTTTTAACAATTTGCTAAGAAAATTTGTTTTATTATTGCCAGTGTGGGGTATATCAAAATTGATTGTAGCTGGGCTTTTTCGCCCTAAAGTATCGCCAGAAACAATGATTGTTGGCAATTCTCGTTTGGCAATTTTGATAAAATTTTTAAAATAATTGTCGCCCTTTGCTGTTAGGCAATTTGTTTCGTTAGGCGTAATTTCATAGATAATGCACGCAGGATGATTTCTATCACGGCGTATCATATCAATCAAATTTTGCTGAAGGCGTTCTTGCCAAAGTTTGCCACCCCAAAACTGCCACCCCGGCACGCAATCAATCACAATCATGCCAAGCCTGTCGCATTCTGCCAAAAAAGCGGGCGATTGCGGATAGTGCGCAAGCCTTAAAGTGTTAATCCCAGATTGTTTTAAAAGCCTTGCCTCACGCCTTTCTGCATTTGGAGAGGCAGCAATGCCAATATAAGGATATTGTTGATGTCTGTTTGTGCCAAAAAGTTCAATTTTTTTGCCGTTTAAGTAAAATCCATCATCTTTAACTTCCGCCGTACGAAAGCCAATTTGCTCGGTTGCTTGCTCGATAATTTTGTCGTTTTGCATTATTTTTACAGTTAATATGTAAAGATTGGGATAGTCAAGCGACCACTCATTTACAAGAATATTATCAATATGGCAATCAACTTGCAACACTTTGTGCGCAACCAAACAATTTTTTTTGTCTTGCGCAATAATGTTGTTTTCGCAATCTTTAATTTCAAAGGCAACAGCGCAATTTTGTTCAGTTGCAAGTGTATTTTTAACAAAAGCGGTAATATTGGCATTGTAGTGTGCGCCATTTTTTTTGCAATAAAATTTAATACCGCCACCGCCTTCTTCAAGAGGATTTGTAATGTAAATTTTTGCTGTTTTAATTAAGGTTACAGGGCGATAAATGCCTCCGTAATACAAAAAATCAAGCCCGTCAGTAGCTTTACCCGGGGGAGTTGTTGCATCATCATGATTGTCAACAATTACCGTAATTTTATTGCTAGCGTTAAATTTAATTTTTTGTGTAATATCAATAATAAATGGCAAGTAACCGCCAAAATGCTTGCAAACAGTTTGCTCGTTAAACAACACCTCACAATTAATCATTACGCCATCAAAATTGATAAAAATATTTTTATCTCTGTCGCTGTCATCAAAAATCAACTCATATGAGTATTCAAAAACGCTTTTGTAGTTAGCAAAAACATTAAGCTCCTCCAACTTTACGGTGTGTGGCAAGGTTACTGTTTCAAAATTTGTTGCAGATTTTTCCTTAAATAGCCAATTATTGTTTAATATTATTTTATCCATTTTTCTCCCTTTGTGTGTTTATATATATAATTTATATTATAAAAGGCAATTTGTCAATAGCGCAGTTGATATAACGCAGATATTTGTATTTTTTTGTAAAATTAGCTGTAAATTTAGCTATAAAATTAGTAGTAAAATTAGCAGTAAAATTAGCTGTAAAATTAAGGCTAGCAAAAATTTGAAAGCAAAAAAACAAAAATATTTTAAGAAGTTAAATCCTATTTGTTTGGTTGCAATTAAAACATTTGATTAATGTAAAATATTTTTAAAAAAATGTGTTGCTTTTTTGTGGGTGTGATATAATGATAGTAACAAAAAGTTTGTTGCAATTTGTAGTAAAAAAACGCT
>JAVVTM010000149.1:0-3387 GCA_036653655.1 Clostridia bacterium
GCTATCGCTTGGATTGTTAAAAACGAAAAGAAATACAATTTAGATTTGAACTCAATTTTTTTTAGTGGCGAATCTGCAGGGGCGCATTTGGCAAGTATGGTGGGCGCTATATCTTCCAACAAAAACTATAAGGCGCTATTTAACTTGGCAGAACTTAGCAAAGATATCAAAGTTAAGGGGTTAGTTTTAAATTGTGGCGTTTTTGATTTGGAGCAAATTGCAAAAAGTGATTTTATTAATGCCGATTTTTACGCCGAATCATATTGTGGAATGCCGGTGGAAAAACTGAGCGCCGAATTAAAAAAAGAGGTGTCGCCAATTTATTTTGTAACCGATAAGTTTCCGCCTTGCTTTTTTGTTTCTGGCGAGCGTGATAAATTGAAAATTAGCACAAATTTTATGATTGACGAACTTAAAAAACACAACATTTATTATGAGCATTTTGAGGGCAAGGGCAGGTTTGCAATCCACGCTTTTACTATTGTGCAAGTTTTAAAAATCTCAAGATTGGCGTTTGACCAAACCGTAACTTTTTTACGAAATTTTACAATTAAAAATTAATGCTTAATTAAAAAAATATTGTTAGCATTAAGGAAAGTATTGTTTATATTAAGAAAATAATATTAAAATTAAAAAAAATAAAGGTTAATTATAGATAGCAATATTTAATTAAAAAATAATGTTTATATTAATTCAATACAAAATAACTAACACAAATTAAAAGATTGAGAGTTCAATCTTTTTTTTATTTATATAATTTGTTCACTAATCTTTATTTATAAAATTTAATTTGTATAATCTTGCCTATACAATTTTTTTATATTCTTTTTAATAATCTTGCTACTCAAACATTTTAATGTGCATAATTATACATACAACAATATTGCATAAAAATGTATAAATTATTACATATTCAATTAAATATACATAATTATGAATATATTGCAAAATAAAGTTAAAATAATAAAATAATATTGCATAAATAGTTGACATTATACAATTATGATGTATAATAAAGATATAAATAAATTAGAGGTGAATAAAATGAAAACAAAAAAAGAGTTCAAAAAAATTGTATTAGCATATTCTGGTGGGTTAGATACCTCAATTATTATTCCTTGGCTAAAGGAAAACTATAATAATTGCGAAGTAGTTGCTGTCGCTGCCGATGTTGGTCAGGGCGAAGAATTGGATGGCTTAAACGAAAAGGCTATCAAAACTGGCGCAAGCAAATTGTACATTTTAGATTTGACAAAAGAATTTGTTGAAGATTACATTTATCCAACGCTTCAAGCTGGCGGAGCATATGAAGGCTCATATTTGCTTGGCACTTCTTTTGCAAGACCTCTAATTGCTAAAAAACTTGTAGAAATTGCGTTAAAAGAAAACGCAGATGCAATTGCGCACGGCTGTACGGGCAAAGGCAACGACCAAGTTCGTTTTGAATTGGGCATTAAGGCATTTGCGCCTGATATGCCAATCATTGCTCCTTGGCGTGAGTGGGAGCTTAAATCGAGGGAAGAGGAGATTGATTACGCTATTGCGCGCAATATCCCAATAAAATTGACTAAAGAAACAAATTACAGCAAAGATAAAAATATTTGGCACTTATCGCACGAGGGGTTAGATTTGGAAAGCCCAAAAAATGCGCCAAAATATGATAAAATTTTAGAGATGAGCGTAACTCCAGAAAATGCGCCAAACGAGGCTACACAACTTGCCATTGGGTTTGAACAAGGCAAGCCAACAACGCTAAATGGCAAAAAAATTGGCGCAGTAGAGATGGTTACACAGCTTAACAAGCTTGGTGGAGCAAACGGCATTGGCATTATTGATATTGTGGAAAATCGTTTGGTTGGCATGAAAAGCCGTGGCGTTTATGAAACACCCGGTGGCACAATATTGTACAAAGCGCACCAAATACTTGAAACTTTGTGTTTGGATAAAGATACAATGCACTACAAAATGGATGTTGCAAACAAGTTTGCTGAAATGGTTTACAATGGTCAATGGTTTACTCCATTGCGTGAGGCGATTAGCGCATTTGTAACCTACACTCAACAAAATGTTACGGGCGAAGTTAAATTAAAGCTTTACAAGGGCAACATAATTTCGCAAGGGGTAACATCGCCTTATTCACTATACGATGAGGTTACAGCTTCTTTTGGCGAAGATGATGATTACAACCAAAATGATAGCGCAGGCTTTATTAATTTGTTTGGTTTGCCAATTAAAGTTAAAGCAAAATTAGAAAAAAATTGGAAGAAATAATTATGCAAAATTTGTGGGACGGAAGGTTTTCTAAGGCGATTGACAGCAAAGTTAACGATTTTAACAGCTCGTTAGCGTTTGATTGCAAAATGTATACAGAGGATATTAATGGAAGCGTTGCGCACGCAACAATGCTTGCAAAATGCAACATTATTACAACAGATGAGGGCAATATTATTGTTGAAGCCTTAAATAAAATATTGGCAGACATTAATAATGGCACGCTAAAGTTTGATAACAACGCAGAAGATATTCACTCTTTTATCGAGCAAGTTTTAACGGAGCGCATTGGAGTTGTTGGCAAAAAATTGCACACGGCTCGCAGTCGTAACGACCAAGTTGCCCTAGATTTAAGAATGTACACTGCAAAACAAATTGATATTTTGCTTGTTGAAACAAAAAAGTTAATAAAAGTTTTGTGCGATGTGGCAAGCGAAAATAAAACCACAATAATGAGTGGCTACACCCACTTGCAAAAGGCGCAACCTATTACTTTAGCGCACAATATTTTAGCTTATTGCCAAATGTTTTTGCGTGATATAGAGCGCTTGGAGCAGACAAAACAGCGTGTGCTAATTAATCCGTTGGGCAGTGGAGCGCTTGCAACCACCACCTACAACATTGATAGGGAATACACAACAAACTTGCTCAACTTTAACGATTTTAGCAAAAACAGTATTGACGGCGTTTCGGACAGAGATTATTGCGTTGAGTTGCTTAGTGATTTATCTTTAATTATGATGCATCTTTCACGCTTTAGCGAAGAAGTAATTTTGTGGAGCTCGTGGGAATTTAAATATGTCGAATTAGATGACGCATATTCAACAGGTTCATCAATAATGCCACAAAAGAAAAACCCCGATATTGCAGAGTTGGTTAGGGGCAAAAGTGGTAGGGTTTTTGGAAATTTGTTTGGCACATTAACAATGTTAAAAGGCACTCCGCTTGCTTATAACAAAGATATGCAAGAGGATAAAGAAGCTTTATTTGAGGCAATAGAAACAGTAATAAACTGCTTGCAAATTTTTGCGCCAATGATTAAAACTGCAAAATTTAACGCAAAAAATATGCGTGAGGGCGCATCAAAAGGCTTTATTAACGCCACAGATTGCGCAG
>JAVVTM010000149.1:3397-3628 GCA_036653655.1 Clostridia bacterium
CTTTTAGAGATGCATACAAGATTGTTGGCAAAATTGTAGCCTATTGCGTACAAAAAAACAAATCACTAGAAAAATTGACGCTAAATGAATACAAAAAGTTTTGCGCAAATTTTGAAGAAGATATTTATGAGGCGATTAATTTGGATAATTGCGTTAACAATCGAAAGGTTATTGGCGGTCCTTCGGTGGAAAGTTCTAATTTTCAAATTGATTACTGCTTAAATAAAATTG
>JAVVTM010000150.1:0-3533 GCA_036653655.1 Clostridia bacterium
CAAATCAAGTAAAATATAGCTACAATATGCGTAATTGCAAAAATATTAGCTATTAAATTAGAGGTAATTATGAAAGATTATGATGAACTTATTGACAATTTGTACAAAGTTATTATAAAAATTGAAAATGTAGAAGATTGCAAAGCGTTTTTTGAAGATTTGTGCACTTATAAAGAAGTTGAACAAATGGCGCAACGCTTAGAGGCTGCAAAATTACTTCTTGATAATCAAACATACACTCAAGTTACCCACGAAACTGATATTTCTTCTGCAACTTTAAGCAGAGTGTCAAAATGTATTCAACATGGAAGTGGGGGATACAAAAAATTTGCAAAATAAATTATTAAATAGGTCTTAAAAATAGTTGTTATGTTATAATCTTAAAATATAGATGCATATTATTAGTGAGGTATTAATTATTATGGAACTTTTTCAAGACTATTTAGGTATTAATATGGCAGATTATGATATAAAAAATTACAATTTAAAAGATATAGAAAGTGTTGAGGCGTTAACTAAAAAAATCCGTTTAGAAATTATTAAAAAGCACATTGATAAAGGTGTGATATTTAAAAATTTAGAAAATATTTTTATTGATGTTAATGTTATTATTGGCAAAGGCACTGTAATTTTTAGTGATAATCATTTGCGAGGCAACACCGTTATTGGCAAAGATTGTTTGTTAGAAAGTGGGAATATTTTAGAAAACGCCACTATCGGCAATAATGTTCAAATTACAAAAAGTATAATTAAAAACAGCAAGGTTGGCAACAACACAACAGTTGGGCCAAATGCGCATATCCACACAAACAGCGTTGTTGAGCGTGATTGTAGGGTGGGTAATTTTGTTGAAATTAAAAATAGCACAATTGGTATTAACACTAAAGCGGCGCATTTAGCATATGTTGGCGATACGGATATTGGCAATCAATGCAATATTGGTTGCGGTTCTATTTTTGTTAATTATGACGGCAAAAACAAGCACAGAAGCTACATTGGCGACAGCGTTTTTATTGGTAGCAATAGCAATATTATCGCTCCCGTTAAAATTGAGGACAACGCTTATATTGCGGCTGGCACAACGGTAACTGTTGATTTGCCAAAAAATTGTATGTGCATTGGGCGAAACCGAGAAACAATTAAGGAAAACAGAAGCAAATATCGCAAGGGCGATTATCAAAAAAAATATTTTGGCACAGACGGCATAAGAGGCATTTACGGCGAGTTTTTGACAGATAATATTGCGTTTTTGTGTGGCAACTTTTTAGGATATTCAAGCAATTGTGGCAAAATTGTGGTTGGGCGGGACAATCGAGTTAGTGGCGAGGCGTTGTCTTGCGCGCTAATTGAAGGCATACGGAAAGCGGGCGCAGACGTTGTTGATTTAGGCGTTGTTAGCACGCCAAATGTTGCATTTGTTACATCAAAAATTAATGCAAATTATGGCATAGTTTTAAGCGCATCACACAATCCTTACAACTACAACGGCATTAAAATTTTCAATTATGACGGCAGAAAGCTTACAAATATTGAAGAAATTGAAATTGAAAAGCACATTGAAAAGGGCGAAGCAATTATTGGCGAGGAATATGGCAAACTAACGCAGGGCGAAAAGTATATTGAAAGCTATTTTAGCGATTTATATAACCTAACGGGCAGTTTACAAGGGCTTAAAATTGTTTTAGATTGCTCCAACGGCGCTTCATCAAAGTTTGCGCCAGTGTTATTTGAAAAATTGGGCGCAGAGGTTATTAGCTACAACACCAGCGAAGATGGTATGATTATTAACAAAAATTGTGGAGCTTTATATCCGCAATTTTGTGCTAAAAAAGTTGTGGAAAACAACGCAGATTTAGGGCTTTCGTTTGATGGCGATGCGGATAGATTGATTGCTGTTGATAACGCAGGCAATATTGTAAATGGCGATAGTATTATTTATATTATAGGAAAATATTTGAAAAGTAAAAATATGCTAAACAATAATACAGTTGTTGGCACTTATCACACAAATATCGGCGTGGAAAAATCGCTTAACGATATTGGCATAAAGCTTGCCCGCACTGATATTGGCGACCATTTTGTTATGGAAAAAATGTTGCGAGAAAATTTGCTTGTTGGTGGCGAACAATCGGGGCATATAATTTTAAGAGAGTTTTCTAACACAGGAGATGGCGTTTTAACTGGGCTTTATTTGGCAAAACTTATTAAAATTCAAAATCAAAGTTTGCAACAACTTGATGATTGCACACATTATCCTCAGGTTAATATTAATGTTATAACACAAAATAAAAACGAAATTACCGAAAGTGAAGCTTTAAAGAGTTTTGTTAAACAGCTAGAAGAACAATTGATTGATAGTGGCAGAATACTTTTAAGAGCAAGCGGTACTGAACCAAAAGTGAGAATTATGACAGAATGTAGGACACTTGTTTTGGCAAGAGAAATTGCAGAAAAAATTGAGAATTTTATTAGGCAAAATTTTAAACTTTAAGTTGTCAAAGTTTTAGTTCTTAAAATTTTAGTAGCTATATTTAAGCAATTAAACTTTAAGTGGTTAAAACCTATGTGATTAAAGTTTTAGTAGCTAAAATTTGTGTAGCTAAAATCTAAGTTGTTAAAGGTTTAGTAATAAAATTTATGTGGTTAAAGTTAAGTAATTAAAATTTAATAATATTTAATTTTTTAAAGGATTGAATTAGTAATGGTTCAATCCTTAATTTAGTTATACAAATATAACTAATTGCGTTGATTTTGTATATTAACATTGCTATTGCAAATAGTAATTGTGGAGAACAATTATGAAGAAAATAGATTTTGTTAAAGGAAAGCCATATTTTAATAGCGAAAAAAATGCTGATGTAAAACAATATAGCTACTTGAGTTGCAATATAGATTGCGATGTGGCAATTGTTGGTGGCGGAATAAATGGAGCGATGTGTGCATATAACTTTGCAAAAGCAGGTATAAATTGCGTTTTAATTGAAAAGGAGCGCATTGGTTTTAAAAACACTTGTTGCGCAACGGGAATATTAGAATATCAAAGTGATGATTATTATTTTGACATTATGAAAGAAATTAGTGGCAAGGATATTTTGCGTGGATATGATTTTTGTATGCAAGGGATAGAAAAGTTGAAAGAATTTGCGCAAAAGTTTGGCAATACATTTGGCTTGAATATTAGAGATACAATAATTTTTTCGACAAAAAGTAGTGATATAGCAAAAATTAAAAGGGAAGCAGATTTTAGAAATAGTAACGGATACGAAGTAACATTGTTAGACAAAAGTAACAATCCATTGCCTTTTGACATAGAAGTTGGCTTGCTTGCAAAAAATGGTGGCGCTGATTGCAACGCCTATCAACTTACAACAAGTTTGATAAGTAGCGCAGTGCTGTTGGGCGCAAGAGTGTTTGAAAACACAACGGCAAACGATATTATTTATGGCGAAGATTACGCAAGAATTATCACAAACTATGGCTACGAAATTAAAGCGCAAAAAGTTGTTTGCGCAACAGGTTTTGATACAAGAATA
>JAVVTM010000151.1:0-3528 GCA_036653655.1 Clostridia bacterium
TATATAAAAGATTTTGCTGGTTGTGGCATTACAATACCTATAACCGGTTTTGGTAGCACCCTTGCAAAAGGAGCTATTGAGGGCGCAAAACAAAGCTTGTTTCACGCCGTTACGGGCGGACTTTCCGCTGTTTCTGGTGGGCTAACCACCGCAATTTTTAGTGGCTTTTTAATTGCTATGGTGTTTAAAGCTAAACCAAAAAATTTGTAATATAATATTGCAAATAATATCTAAAAATTGTTGTAGGTTAACAATGCGCCACAAAAATCATACAATATATTATGATTAAGGCAGATTTTTTTAAAAGGCATAAAAAAATGTTAAAGTTTTTTGCAATATTGTTAATTATAACAGTAGTTTTTGCAAGCTTTTTTAACTATTTTAAAGCCAATGTTTTGCCTGTCGTTTTGGTAATGAGCGAGGCAACTGTTAAAGCTTTAACGGTAAATGCGCTAAATAATGCGGCAAGTATGGTTATTGATGAAGCAATTGATTATAAAAGTATGGTTAATATCGAAAAGGACACCAGCGGAAGCATCATTTTAGTGCAAGCAAATACAATCAAAATTAACCGAATAACAAGAGATTTGGCGTTGGTTGCGCAAAAAAATGTTGAGCGAATTGGCGAGCAGACTATTAGCGTGCCATTGGGCGCTTTTACAGGGTCGGTTATTATTTCAGGTTTTGGGCCAGAAGTGAAACTTCGACTGTTGCCAATGGGCGCTGTAACTTGCGATTTCGTTTCTTTTTTTGAGGAAGTGGGCATCAACCAAACGAGGCATTGCATTTATGTAAATATGAATGCGGTTGTCAATGTGATTTTGCCAATTAATAGCGTGCCTGTAACTTGCACGGCGACAATTTTAATGTGCGAAAACATTATTGTGGGCAAAGTGCCAGACGCATATTTCCACAACTTAAGCCCGGAAAATATGATAGATTTGATACCTTTTAGCTAAGGGTTAAATATTTCAAATTGATAATGCAGTTTAGTTAAAATTTAATAAATAAAGCGTTAGTAATTTTAGTTGGTTAATTATTAAAATGTAATCGTTTTACAAACTACAAAGGCTTTAATATTTTTAGCTAAGTTGTTAAAATCCAATTATATTTGTTAAAATATTTAATAGCATTTGTTAAAATATTTAATAGCATTTGCAATAAACTTGTAATATCAAATTATATATTTTAGTTTTGTTGACAAACAAATGCTTATGTGATAATATATCTTAAAAGCGATGAACAAGAGTAGTAAATGCGCAAAATATTGCACAAGAGAGGTTTTGTTTGATGAAAATAAACTTGCCGTATTGCATTGAATTCACTTGCTAGCTCCTTTTTTGAACGCAAATTTTTTTGGCAAGTAGGAAAAGGCGGTTGTGCCGTTATAACTTTTGAGATGCTATTTTAGCAAATTAGGTGGTACCGTGTAGATATTGCGCCCTATGTATTTAGGGCGTATTTTTTTATTTTAAAGGAGTTTTTTATGCAGGAAAAAATTAATCAAATTGTGGAAGATTGCAAATTACTTGTAGAGTCCGCTAAAGATGACCTAAAACAATTAACTGATATTAAAGTTAAATTTTTAGGCAAAAATGGCGATTTAGCAAATATTATGCGCAATATGAAAGATGTCCCTAATGAGGAAAAACCGTTAATTGGCAAGCTTGTTAATGCGGCTCGTGCTGAAGTTGAAAGCATTATCGCAAGCAAGTTTGATGTTTTAAAACAAAATCAAGAAAATGCAAAGCTAGCTAAAGAAAAAATTGACGTTACCATTAGTGGCGAAAAAACGGAAATTGGATCTAAACACCCTTGCACATTGGTTGTTGAAGAAATTTTGGATATTTTTACCAATTTGGGGTTTGAAGTTAAAAGCGGGCCAGAAATTGAAACCGATTTTTTTAATTTTCAAGCGTTAAATATTCCTAAAGACCACCCAGCAAGAGAAATGCAAGATACTTTTTATGTTAGCGAAGAAAAATTGTTGCGTACGCACACATCTCCCGTGCAAGCGCACGTTATGAAAAGCCAACAACCGCCAATCCGTATTGTTGTGCCGGGCAAAGTTTACCGCCCAGATGATGACGCTACACACAGCCCAATGTTTCAACAAATTGAGGGGCTTGTAGTGGATAAAGGCGTTACTTTGTGCGATTTAAAAGGCGCTCTAGAAACTTTTGCTAAAGCATTATTTAGCGAAGATACAAAAATTCGTTTGCGTCCTTCTTATTTTCCTTTTACCGAACCAAGCGTTGAAGTTGATGTAACTTGCGCAATTTGCCACGGAAAAGGTTGCAAAATTTGTAAAGGCACAGGTATGATAGAAATTTTGGGCGCAGGCATTGTGCACCCTAATGTGTTAAAAAATTGCGGTATCGACCCAGAAATTTATAGCGGTTTTGCTTTTGGTTTTGGCATTGAGCGTATTGCAATGATAAAATATGGCATTCCTGATATGCGTATTTTGTTTGAAAACGACATTCGTTTTTTAAAAAGGTTTAAATAGGAGGCTGTTATGAAGGTTACTTATAATTGGTTAAAAGAATTTGTAGATATTGATGTTACGCCAGTTGAGCTTGCCGATAAATTGGTTAAAGCTGGCTTTGAAATAGAAGAAATTGTTGATTTGAGCCAAAATATGCAAAATGTTGTTGTTGGCAAAATTGAAAAATTGGAAAAACACCCCGACGCAGACAAATTGCAAATTTGCCAAATTAATGTGGGATTATCCGAAAATATTCAAATTGTTACTGGCGCAAGCAATGTTAATGTTGGCGATTTAGTGCCTGTGGCGCTTGATAATTCCATTTTGCCAAACGGTATGAAAATTAAAAAAGGCAAACTTAGGGGCGTTGCAAGCAATGGCATGCTTTGCTCTGGAGAGGAACTTAAATTGACCGAACAAGATTATAAAGGCGCATCAATTTATGGCATAATGATTTTGCACGAAGATTACAAATTGGGCGAAGATATAAACAAAATTTTTGGCAATGATGATGTCATTTTAGACGTTGGAGTTACCGCAAATCGCCCTGATTGCAACAGCATTTTAGGCATTGCCAGAGAGGTTGCAACCGTGCTTAATAAGCCGTTAAAAATGCCAAAATTAACTTTTAACGAGTGTAAAAATGACGATATTTCTAACTATATTTCTGTCGATGTGCAAAATACAGAAAACTGCCCAAGATATATGTCTAAAGCGGTTAAAGATATTAAAATTGCGCCATCGCCAAAATATATGCAAAAGCGTTTAAAAGCCTTAGGCTTGCGCCCAATTAACAATATTGTTGATATTACAAACTATGTTTTGCTAGAAATTGGGCAACCAATGCACGCCTTTGACAAAAACTTTTTAGAGGGTGGCAAAATTGTTGTTCGCAACGCAAACGCAAACGAAACAATCACCACACTTGATGAAAAAGTTAACAAATTAGATACTACAATGCTTGTTGTTTGTGATGAAAACAAACCTTGCGCTTTGGCTGGCATTATGGGCGGGTTAAACAGTGGCATTAACGCTAATAC
>JAVVTM010000152.1:0-3509 GCA_036653655.1 Clostridia bacterium
ATAATTAATTTTTAATAAATATATTGCATTTTTGCAGTAAATGGTGTATTATTTTTATAGGTGGTTTTTTATGGATGAAAATGTTAATATTGATTTAATAAGAGGACACGTTGATACAATTATTTTGCGTACATTATCAGATAATGACAAATATGGTTATGAAATTTTAAAGGAAATTGAGGATAAAAGTAAATCTCTTTATTCGTTAAAACAACCTACTCTTTACAGCTGTTTAAAGCGTTTAGAAAAGCAAGGTTACATAAATTCTTATTTGGGCGATGTTTCTAATGGCGCGCAACGCAGGTATTATTCTCTTACAGATGATGGCAGAAATTTTTTAAACATTGACAGTAGTCAGTGGGAATTTTCACGCACAATTATCAATAATTTAATATCCGATAAGGTTTTTGATGGCGATATTGATTCTGCGCCATTTAATCCATCAAATTTTAGGCCGTTAACTAAGCGCACTAAAAGCGAAGATGATGTTGAACCCAGCGTTGTAGAAAAAACTGTTTATGTAGATAAAATTATTGAAAAACCTGTTTATATCGACCGTGATGTGGAAAAAATTGTAGAAAAAATAGTTGAAAAACCGGTTTATATTGATAAAATTGTAGAAAAGCCTGTTTATATTGATAGAGATGTTGAAAAGCCAGTATATATTGACCGTGAAGTGGAAAAACCAATTTATTACGACCGTGAAGTAGAAAAAATAGTTGAAAAGCCAATATATATTGATAAAATTGTTGAAAAACCCGTTTACATCGATAGAAATATTGAAAAACCTATATATATTGACAGAGAAGTGGAAAAAATTGTAGAAAAACCAGTTTATATTGAAAAAATAATTGAAAAACCAGTTTATATTCAAAAAAATACTACAAATTTTAGCAACGATGAAGATATTGATGCTAATAAATTTAGTAATGCAACGCTAAATACTGAGATATTTAATCCTATTAACAATAAAACTAGCGTAAAAAAAGAAAAAATTAATTATATTAATACCTTTAATCAAATTTACACCAATCAACAAGATTTGACGCAAGAAATTAAAGAAGATGCGCTTGTTGAAGAAGAAGATGACGATTATAAAATTATTAATTTTAGCGATTTGAAACACGATTTGCAAAAAGATGGTGTTAATCTTAAGCCATATATTAAAAAGAACACAACGGATTTTTATGTTAATAATTTTTATTACATAAACAAAATTTTACGAAACACTGCCCTAATAATGTTTATTGCACTTGTGATTGAATTTATTTGCGCTTGGGGTTGCGTACATAATGACTACAAAATTTGGACATTAGCAATTACAGTAGCTGTTTGCGCTTTAATGCCTATTTCGTTTTTGATTAAATTTTTGATTAACCCAACAAAAAGAAAGCGAGCAAATTTTAATGTTAAGCAATCGCTGTTAAATTCTTTAATTTTGATTATAAATTGCATTGTTGTTATTTTATTATTAGGATTTTTTGTATTTAACGCAAATATTAGCGATTTTAGCACAATGATTGTGCCCGTTTTGATGCCAATATTGTTTTTATTTAATATTCCTGCATCAATAATTGTTTTTGCGCTTTTATACAACACACGAAAATATCATATGGTATAATACTAATTAAATTATTTTAATTTTTACACAATATCACATATAAAATATCAATAAATAAACATAAAAAAACAGTTAAATTGTTAACTGTTTTGAGTTATTTCATTTTTAGCAAATTTATCGCATTTTTCGTTGTAAATATCGTTTGAATGCCCTTTTACCTTGTTAAATTCTACATTATGTTTTTTTAATTCAACAAGCAAAAGTCGCCACAAATCATCATTTTTTACGGCTTCTTTGTTGCTAGTTTTCCAACCGTTAATGTTCCAATTTTCTAGCCATTTGTTTTGAATTGCATTTACAACATACGCAGAATCACTAAAAATATCAACATTGCAAGATTGGTTTAGTTGGCGTAAGCCTTGAATTACGGCAAATAATTCCATTCTATTGTTGGTTGTTTCTTTATTATAGCCACTTAAAACTTTTTCGTGACCATTGTAAATTAAAATTGCGCACCAACCGCCTTTGCCCGGATTGCCTGAACAAGCGCCATCTGTATATATTGTAATATCTTTCACTTTTTTGCTCCTAATTCGATTGAACGATTTTTGCATTTTTCAATGCCGTTACAAATTATTTGTTCTAAATTATCTTGCTTAAAACTATCAATAGCTTGAATTGTTGTGCCACCTTTAGAACAAACTTTTTGGATTAATGAGCTAATTGGTTCTTCGCTATTTTGCACCATTTTAGTTGCGCCCAAAAATGTTTGTAGCGTTAAAATTTTGCTAGTTTCGGGGCTTAAACCGCCATTAATGCCGCCTTTTATCATAGCGTCGATAAATGCGTAAACATATGCTGGCCCACTGCCACTAACGGATACAACCGCATCAAATTGGTTTTCTTCAACCATTTCTATCTTGCCAATTGAGGCGAAAATATTTTTTATAAAATCCAACTGTTGTGGTTGGGCGCTGTCCTTTAAAATGCAACTCATGCCCTCCCCAATCATACAAGGAGTATTTGGCATTATACGCACAACATTAATATCATTGCACAAATTTTTAATTGTTGAAGATGACACGCCAGCCATTATTGAAATAATTACCTTACATTTTGCATTTGACAATTGTGATTTTATTGTTTCAAAAACTTGTGGTTTTACAGCCAAAACAACATATTCGCAGTTTTGTAAAACATAATTATTATCAATAATATAATTGTAATTATTAGTGTTATTTTGAGGAATATTTGCGCGAGACAAAATAATATCATTATTTTTAACAATATTGTTTAAAATTATGCCATTTAATATGCAATTTGCCATATTACCTGCGCCAATGAAACCAATTTTATATTTATAATTCATAAAATTTAACTCCTTTATTTAGTTGACATTATTTTATCTATATTATATACTAATAACGCTTAGGGGAGTGGCTCAACGGTAGAGTAGTGGTCTCCAAAACCATTGGTTGCGTGTTCAAATCGCGTCTCCCCTGCCAATCTAAGCCAAATACGAACACCGATGTTTACTACATCTTCAAGCGTGGTGTATTTGCTATAATTTGCAAGAGGTAACTCTTGCTATTTTTATGCCAAAATCATATGTTTCAATACGGTTGCAAGTTGTCAAAATCGCAATATATAGTGGTTTTGGCTATTTTTATGCCCACATTTTGTTGTATTTAATACGCTTTGTGTTTTAAAGCGTTTTCTGTGTTAATACGCTTTCTGTGTTAATACGCTTTGTGTTTTAATACTCTATGTGTTTTAATGCGTTTTCTGTTTTAATATTCCGGCGCAAAAATTGCATAAAACTTATTTTTGCAGTTTTTTAAACATTTTGTTGTTTTAGTTATCTTTGCCTGTTAAACTTTCAAAATTTTCTTTAACCTGTTTTAAACGCAATCTGTCACCGTAACTATCAACTGTGTGGACGTGTTTT
>JAVVTM010000153.1:0-3467 GCA_036653655.1 Clostridia bacterium
GTACCGCTGTTTAATAAAATTGTATCGCCGTTAAATAAAGTTGCATTGCTGTTTAATAAAGTTAGACCGCCGTTTAATAAAGTTAGACTGCTGTTAAATAAAGTTGCATTGCCTTTAAATAATAATCGTATTGATATTAGAAGATAATTGCATTGATGTTATAAACTCTGCTTGTATTACTGTTAAATAATAATTACATTGATATTATATAAGTAATAGTATTATAGTAATTACTTATATTATAAAGTATATATAGTTTAAACATATTAACAATATAACAATATAACAATATTTTACAGCAAAAAAAAGAAGTGCAAAAATTACACTTCTTTAATTTAAATAGATTTTATTTTAATGATTTTGCTTTAATAATTACTAATATATTCAAAATAGGTTACCTAATAAATATTACTACTATCCAAAATAAGTTACCTAATAAATATTAATACTATTATAAAGCAGACAAAATAAGTTAACTATAACAATTTTACTACAAAAAAAGAAGTGCAAAAGTTACACTTCTTTAATTTAAATATTTTTGTTACGCCTTATAAATATTACTACTATTATAAAGCAGACAAAATAAGTTAAGAAATTGTGTTTAGGCGAAGAAACCGAGCAAGTGGCGAAAGGAGTGTATACTTAATACTCGACTTGAGCCACTTGTAAAGGTTTATGACGGATAAACCAATTTATTGACTTATTTTTCGTTATTGTAATTCTGAAGCGCCTGCACACTCGCCTCAAAACAATCTGCAAGCCCTTTTTCATCAAGGTTGCCAATTGTATCACGCCTAGTGTGGTAGTAATCTTGCAAGTTGTGATCCATAGCGGTAATACCTGTTGCTTTAAAGCCACCTTGTTTGAAAGCAGCAGAATCGGTTGCGCCAAGAGGAACACTGCCGTATGCGCATTTTACGCCAACTTGGTCGGCGCTATCTTTAAATAAAGCGCTTGCTTTTTCATCAGCTTTAACGGTCATATTCAAATCTCTTTTGTTTACTGTTAAAAACCTACCCTCGTGAATTGTATCAAATGCAAAAATCAATGTTTCGCAATCTTTATAATCATCTTTGTGAGTTCTGCACCAAGCTTTTGCGCCACGCAAGCCAGCTTCTTCTGAACCAGAAAGAATAACGCCAACCTCAGTGTTTTCTAAATTGATGTTGTTTTCTTTTAACGCTTTTAATACTGCAATGCCCATATAGCAACCGGTTAAGTTGTCATTTGCGCCATCAACAATAACTTTGCTGTTTGACATCCAAAACATACCAATCAAACTTGGAACAAACGCTAAAGAACAATATCCCAAAATTTGTAAAATGTTTTGAGTTGCCTCGCTTACGCCAACTATGCCACAAATTACTGCCGCCAAGCAAATGCCAAACACATAAACTACGCTAACAAATGCTGATACAACGTGAAGAATATAGCCAATACCACCTAAGTGATAGTTAAAAGTCCATTCGTAAGCTGCATCTGGGTGTCCGTTAAAGAAAATCCTTCTTTTAACTTCGCCAGTAGGGTGCTTAACTGCGGTTAGATTGTGAGAAATGCGCTTTTTGAACATTTTATCAATCATTTCACGGTAAAACAAAAACTGACCAAACATTACAACAATACCAATAATTACTGATACTAAAGCTATGATTGGGCCGGCTATACCTATGATTGGGCGCAACAAATATGTTACCATTGACAAAAACATACAAGCTACACTTATGTAAATCCAGCCAAAAAATGAAGCTGTGTGCACATCAAAAGGCTCAATTTTAACCTCATCGCTGTACTTTTCAAGTTCTTTCGCCATATACTCTACGGCTTGCTTTTCGCCCTCACTGCCCGGGTCGCGCTTGCCACATTTTTGAATTACATTTGTAATTTCATCAACCATGTACTTTGCGCTTTCATCTTTTTTGCTTTTGATAACATTTAAATCCATAATATTCTCCTCACATATTTATTTAACCACGCTTTCGCGTAATATTTAGTTTGAAAGTATTGCAATATAAAATTAAATTAATTGCTTAATTACTTGTTATACTTTAACATATATACTACACATTATCCTAGTTTTTGCCCATAATGTCAATGCTTTTTTTAAAAATTAGTAAAACAATTTGTTTAATAATAATATATGCTTTTTATTGCCGTAAATAAGCTTGTAAATGTTAAATTTTTGTCTAATATTGTAAAAACACTCGCTTTTTTGCTAACTTTTTATTGTTTCTTTATTGTCTTTTTTTCACTTTTTTTATTAATATATTTTTTAAGGGTTGACTATCTAAAATTTTAATTGTACAATAAGATATCTTTAAGTGTTATTTATTGATTTTAAAAATATAATAGGGTTAGGGAGATACAATGAAAAGAAAAACACGGTCAACATTATGTGTGTTGTTGATGTTGTGTATGGCTTTCACTTTGCTTACTTCTTTTTCTTCTTGCGCTTTACATGACAAAAAAGCTATGATTGTTATTCACGGCATTGCTGGCGGTTCACTTTATGACGCCAAAACTAATCAGCCAGTTTACGCTATCGAAAGCGTAACTCCGGAGGAACTTGGCAGTTTAATTCCGCAACTTGATACAATGATTAATTCGCTTTTCCTCAACGATGACGGCTCGCAAACAGTCGATTTGCGCCCTGCCACGATGAACGATAAAAAAGGCGTTTTTGGTATGTTAAACACAATGAAGCCTATTTATGACACATTGCAAGCCAACTTTGGCGATGAATACGATGTGATTAATTGGACTTATGATTGGCGATTAGATAACGATGTTAACGCATTAGAACTTGAAAAATTGGTTAAAAAATACGACAAAATTCAGCTTTTTGCCCACTCTATGGGTGGCAATTTGGTAAGTAGATTTTTGCTTAAAGAGGAAAATAGAAAAAAAGTTGAACTCTTTATCCCCTTTTCCACTCCTTTTTTAGGCTCTGCCGATACTCACTATTTTTTTAATGAATGTCAATTTGCAAATATGAGTTCGCTTTTTAATGGCGATATTGATGGCTTAAATTTGGATATTAACAAGCTTTTTGAAAAATTTGGCTCGGTTATTACTAATTTTTTAACTCAATTTAGAAATGTTGCAGCAACAACATATTCGGCTTATCAGCTTACGCCTTGCCCGCTTTACTACAACGACCCCTTTTACGACAACACAAATCAAACAGTTTATTCGGAAAATGGCATCTATTTTAACCACGCTCAAATTATTGAAAAAATGAAAACTTTGCCCCTTTGCCACACTAAAGATGGCAATGTTAGGGTTGCGCTTGACACTTTTGATGAGTTTAAAGCTAAAGAATTTGTTGAAGTTGATGGCGTTTTAAAACATATTTCCACACTGGTTAATACCCACTATTTTGCGGGCAACAATGTGCCAACTTTGGCAACTTACGATTTGTCAGATGGCATCGCTACCGCCGATAATTACTTGTTTGGCGATGGTTTAGT
>JAVVTM010000154.1:0-3392 GCA_036653655.1 Clostridia bacterium
GTTAATGCCCAATTCGGCAAGTTGGCGCATATGCTCAGGGTTACTGCGCATTGCAAGAATACCAGCGTGCACATTTGGGTGCAAAGTTTTTACCCTACCATCAAGACACTCCGGAAAGCCAGTTATATCGCTAATGCCAATAACTTCAAGCCCAGCATCTTTTAACGCCTTAAAAGTGCCCCCAGTAGAGATAATTTCATAACCAAAACCAATAATTTTTTTAGCTAATTCAACAATGCCATCTTTGTTTGATACACTAATTAATGCTCTTTTTTTCATTATATCCTCCGTTATTTAAGTTTTTTGTTACTTAGTTTTTGTAAAATATTTTACAACTTTTTTATTAATAAATTTTTTAACACAGTTTTCGCGTTACTTTTTTACATATTTTTAGCGTTACTATTTTTAACACCGTTTTAGCGTTAAATTTTTTAACACTATTTTAGCGTTACTTTTTAACACAATTTTAGTTTTACTTTTTTAACACAATTTTAGCGTTACTTTAAAATAATTAAAGCTAAAACTAATTTTTGCACAATTCTGCAACCACTTGAGGCAACAAAATGTGTTCTTGTTCTAAAACTCGCTTTTGCAATGTTTCGGCGGTGTCATCTGCCAAAACTTCAACTATTGTTTGTTTAATAATTTTGCCCGTATCCGTGCCACAATCAACATAATGAACCGTACAACCGCTAAATTTTTCGTGGTTGGCAATTACTGCGTTGTGCACACGCATGCCATAAAAGCCCTTACCGCAATACTGTGGAATAAGTGAGGGGTGGATATTAATCATTTTGCCCTCATAATTTTGCACTAATACAGGGGTAATAATATTTAAATAACCTGCCAAAACAATCAAATCAATGTTAAACTCTTTTAAATAATCAACAATTGCTTTGTCCAAAAGTTGCATGCTGTCATAGTTGTTTTTGTCAAAAACTTTGCAAGGTATTTGATGTGCTTTAGCCCGTTCCAACGCAAAAATGCCCTCACGGCTAGCAATGAGTACGCAAATTTTGCCATCAATTTTGCCACTTTCGCAAGCGTCAACAACCGATTGCATATCACTGCCACTGCCAGAGGCAAATATTGCTATATTTTTCATAATTCAATGCCTTCGTGTGGTGTAACTTCGCCAATAATATAAGCGTTTTCGCCCAATTTATTAAGGCTTTCCACAACATTTTTTGCAATGCTAGGTTCTACCGCTAAAACCATACCTATGCCCATATTAAAAGTGTTGCACATTTTTTCGTAACTAATTTGCGCTATTTCTTGCAACGCTTCAAACACTTTTGGCAATGGATAACTGCCCTTTACAATTTTAATGCCCAAACCTTGAGGGATAATACGAGGTATATTTTCAATAAATCCGCCACCGGTAATGTGCGCAATACCTTTAATTTGATACTGTTCTATAATTGACAAAATGGTTTTAACATAAATTTTTGTTGGTGTTAAAACAATTTCAGCAGGTGTGCAACCTAAAGTTTTGTTAAAAGTGTTTAATGATTTTTTATCTTCGCCAAACAACTTGCGCACTAAAGAATAGCCATTGCTATGTATGCCAGAAGATGCCAAACCAATTAAAGTGTCGCCAGCTTGAATTGTGCTGCCATTAATAATTTTGTTTCGGTTAACAATACCCACGCTAAAGCCTGCGATATCGTACTCATCATTTTCGTAAAAACCCGGCATTTCTGCGGTTTCTCCGCCAATTAAAGCGCAACCAGATTGGCAACAGCCATCAGAAACGCCTTTAACTATTTGCGCAATTTTTTCAGGAATAATTTTAGCTTGAGCCAAATAATCCAAAAATATTAAAGGTTTTGCGCCTTGGCAAACAATGTCGTTAACGCACATAGCAACGGCGTCAATGCCAATAGTATCGTGTTTATCAAGCACAAAAGCATACTTCAATTTTGTGCCAACGCCATCAGTACCGGCAACTAAGCACAAACCGTTAGGGTCATCATCTAGCGCATAGAAACCACCAAAACTGCCTAAATCGCCTAAAACACTGCTGTTATAAGTTTTTTTAACATACTCTTTCATTAATTTTACTGCCTTGTAGCCAGCTTCAACATCGACGCCAGCGCTTTTGTAATCAATCGCCATACCTTACTCCTTACAATTTAATACTTTATTTTCTATATCATCTGGGTACTTGCCATCAAAGCAAGCGCAACAGAAATTACATACTTTATCACTTTTGCAACAATTTACCAAATCTTCAACATCAATATAGTGCAAGCTATCTGCGCCCAAAATTTTGCATATTTCTTTGACAGAGTTTTTTGCGCCAATAAGTTGGTCGTAGGTTTCAATATCAATGCCCGTATAACAAGGGTGCGCAACAACAGGCGATGCAATAACCAAATGCACCTCTTTTGCTCCGCTTCTTTTTAGCAAATCGACAATTTTTTTGCAAGTTGTGCCACGCACAATGCTATCATCAATCAAAATAATGCTTTTACCTTGGATATTTGCCTTGTGAACATTCAATTTAATGCGCACGCTATTTTCTCTTGTTAGTTGGTTAGGTTGAATAAAAGTCCTACCAACATATCTATTTTTTTCAAAAACATCAACATATGGTATTTTAGATTCACTTGCATAACCTCTTGCGGCAACCACTGCGCTATCTGGAACGCCTGCAACAATATCTGCTTTAATTTTCAATTTTTTTGCAAGTGCAACGCCACATTCAAACCTAGCGTGGTAAACGCTTGTACCATCAATAACGCTATCTGCTCTTGCGGTGTAAACATATTCAAAAATGCAAGGTTTTTTGTCGATATTATCCATAAAATAGCTTTTAGTGCCCTTTGCGTCAAAAACGACAATTTCGCCCGCTTCAATATCTCTTATAACATCAACGCCTGTCGCATCTAATGCGCAAGACTCGCTTGAAACAACATAATCTTCACAACACTTGCCAAAAATTAGTGGGCGCAAACCAAACCTATCACGCATTGCGATAATTTGATTTGTTGTCATTACAACAAGCGCAAAACTGCCTTCAAAATGTTTTACAGCTTCCAAAATGCCACTCAAATAATCTTTTTGGCTGTATTTGTTAATTAAATTGCCAATAACTTCCACTTCAACATTGGTTTGAAAAATATTGCCATCAGCAATTAACTGCTTTCTCAATTCGTTAGCGTTGGTTATTTTGCCATTAAAAGCGACAGCAAATTTGCCGTGTTTGCCATTAAAAACTGTTGGCTGTGCGCTAATAAAGCTGGTAAAATATTCTCCACTATAACGCACGTGCCCTAAAGCGATATCTCCTTCGGGCAATTTTTCCATAATTTCTGCGGTAAAAACCTCGCTAACCAACCCTTTATTTTTGTAAAAACTAATGTCGTTGCCGTACGAAACCGCCATAC
>JAVVTM010000155.1:0-3377 GCA_036653655.1 Clostridia bacterium
AAGTCGTTTTCAACAAACTTAACATTATGGAAGTTTACAAAGTGCATAAATTGGCATTTCAAAATCATTGGGGTAGGGATATCGTAGCTGTAGCAAATCTCACGCATAAACTCAACAAAATTGTTATAATTTAATTTTTTATTACATTCAAAAATTTTACTAGCCTGCAATTTTTCGCCAGTTTGCAATTTTGCCCAAATTTTCATAATATCTCCTTTTACTATTTTATTATGCATTATAATCTTTAAAAAAGCTAACAAAATTTGCTATTATTATATAATTTAAAAGAAAATTTACAAAAAAAATAAAAAAAATTACATAATAAAAATAAAAACGGCTTTACCACTTGACAAAACTTGTGTTTTCCAATAGAATTATTAAGTTAAGGAAGGTGCGATATGTCAAAAAAAATAGTTTCTCAAGCTGTAATAAAAAGATTGCCAAGATATTATAGGCATTTAGAGTCATTAGAAAAGCAAGGTATTCAAAAGGTATCTTCTGGCACTTTGGCGCAACTATTAGATATTACAGCATCTCAAGTGAGGCAAGATTTTTGCAATTTTGGTGGGTTTGGGCAACAAGGTTACGGATATGATGTTGTTACATTAAAAGAAGAACTCGCAAATATTATGGGTTTGAACAAAACTTACAATATGATAATTATTGGCGTGGGCAACATTGGTAGGGCGCTTGCTAACTACACGGGTTTTAAAAAAGAGGGCTTTAACATCAACGCAATATTTGATATTGCGGATATCAACACCGATGGTTTGAGCGTAGATTTTTATAAAATGAGTGAATTGCAAAACTATGTAAAAAACAATGCGGTAGATATTGCTGTTATTTCAACGCAAGGCAAGGTAGCGCAAGATGTTTGCAACGAGATTATTTCTTACGGAGTAAAGCACATTTGGAATTTTGCGCCAATAGATTTGAGCGTACCTGAAGATGTTATTATTGAAAATATATCAATGAGTGAAAGTTTGTATGTATTATCGTACAAAATGACAAATAAAGATTAAGGAGTATTAAAATGGCAAACGGAATTAATGAGAATGTTGTATTAACAAGCGAAGGCTTTAAGGCTTTACAAGTTAAACTTGATGATTTAATAAATAACAAAAGAAAGCAAGCTTCTGAGCGTATTAAAGAGGCGAGAGAATTTGGCGACTTAAGCGAAAATGCCGAGTACGACGCGGCTAAAGATGAGCAAGCTATTATCGAAGCGGAAATTAAAGAAATTGAGCACAAGCTTTCTCAAGCCACAATTATTGATGATGTTGTTACTAAAGCCAATGTTGTAAGCTTGGGTAGCACTGTTAAAATTTATGATGTCGCTTTTGATGAAAAAATTGAATATACAATTGTGGGTATGTCTGAAGCGGATATTTCTCAAAATAGAATTAGTAATTTATCTCCTCTAGCTAAGGCAATGATGGGGCATAAAAAGGGCGAAACCGTTGTTATGCGTGCGCCAGATGGCAATTATGAAATTAAAATTTTGGCAATAAACAAGTAGGAGTTAAAATGCAAGAAATTAATCAGGAACAAGATTATAACGAAATATTAAAAGCAAGGCGTGAAAAACTTGCTGGCTTAATCGAAAGTGGCAACAACCCTTACGAGGAAGTTAAGTTTGACAAGCAAAATTCCACTTTGCAAATTTTAAACAACTATGCTGATTTTGAAAACAAAACCGTAACTTTAGCCGGCAGATTAATGAGCAAAAGAGTTATGGGCAAGGCTAGTTTTGCAAATGTTGCAGATAGCGAGGGCAATATTCAGCTTTATTTATCTCGTGATGAATTGGGCGTGGATAATTATCAAGAATTTAAAAAATACGATATTGGCGATATTATTGGGCTTGAGGGCGAAGTTTTTACAACACATATGGGCGAAATTTCAGTGCGAGTTAAAAGCATTAAGTTGTTGTCAAAATCACTTTTGCCATTGCCAGAAAAATATCACGGCTTAACCAACACCGATTTGCGTTATAGACAAAGATATGTTGATTTAATTGCCAATCCAGAAGTAAGAAAAACCTTTATTACTCGTAGCAAAATCATCAATGGCATACGCGCATTTTTAGATGGCGAAGGCTTTATTGAAGTGGAAACTCCAATTTTAAACACCATCGCAGGTGGCGCTACCGCAAGGCCTTTTGTAACGCACCACAACACACTAGATATCGATATGTATATGCGTATCGCTCCTGAATTGTATCTAAAAAGGCTTATCGTTGGCGGTTTTGAAAAGGTTTACGAAATGGGCAGGCTTTTCCGTAATGAGGGTATGGATACTAAACATAATCCAGAATTTACTACTGTTGAACTGTACCAAGCCTACACCGATTACAACGGTATGATGGATATTACCGAGCGTATGTTTGCGTTTGTAGCTAACCAAGCGTTGGGCACAACTAGCATTAGCTATCAAGGTCAACCAATTGAACTTAAAGCGCCTTGGACAAGGATTACTATGGTTGATGCAGTAAAAAAATACACCGGCATTGATTTTAATTTGCAAGATATGCCAAAATTGATTGCAGATGCTAAAAAAATTGGTATAGAATTAAAGGAAAACACCAGTTGGGGCAACGCCTTGTACGAAGTGTTTGACCAAAAAGTTGAGGAGCAACTTGTTCAACCAACATTTGTTATTGATTATCCTGTTGAGGTTTCTCCACTTGCTAAACGCAAAAAAACAGATAACCGCTTGACTGAAAGGTTTGAGTTTTTTATTACCGCAAGAGAAATGGGCAACGCTTTTTCTGAGTTAAACGACCCTATCGACCAAAAAGGTAGGTTTATGGCGCAAGTTGCCGAGCGAGAAAGTGGCAACGAAGAAGCGCAAATGATGGATGAAGATTTTGTTACCGCATTAGAATACGGTATGCCTCCAACAGGCGGGTTGGGGATTGGGATTGACCGTTTGGTTATGCTTTTAACTGACCAAGCAAGTATAAGAGATGTATTGTTGTTTCCGACAATGAAACCGATTGTTAAATAAAGAAAACTTTATATTTAACCAAATATTAACTTAAATACAGGGCGACCAAAACAGGTCGCCTTTCGTTTTTTTGGTTATAAGCAAAGTTTTTTTATTTTGATGTTTATTTATTTTATTTTTTTATAATGTTTTATTAGGAGTTATTTAGCAAACATTAATTGCTATCCTTTTTTATTAAATTTAATTAGATATTTTTTAATGCACATTAATTGCTTTTCATTAAAGAGTTTATTTGTACAATGTTCTTCCTTTTTGTGGGTCAAAAAGGAAACAAAAACCCAAGGGAGCTTTTTCCGAGGCGCTCCCTTATACCCTTCAAACTCCTCAATCCCCTAAAAGTGAATTCAAACTCCAAAAAAAAGTAACTC
>JAVVTM010000156.1:0-3340 GCA_036653655.1 Clostridia bacterium
CTCAAAATGATGTTAAATTTGTTTGTTGTAATGCTGATGAAGGCGACCCGGGCGCATTTATGGATAGGTCAATTTTGGAGGGCGACCCTCACAAAGTTATTGAAGCTATGGAAATTGCAGGCTACGCTATTGGCGCAAAAAAAGGTTATATTTATGTGCGCGCAGAATATCCAATTGCAGTGCACAGGATTAATGTTGCAATTGAGCAAGCAAAGAAAGCCGGCTTATTGGGTAAAAACATTTTAGGCACAAATTTTGAGTTCGATTTGGAAATTAGATTAGGCGCAGGCGCATTTGTCTGCGGTGAAGAAACAGCGTTGATGACTTCTATTGAAGGAAAAAGAGGTTGCCCACGCCCACGCCCTCCATTTCCTGCAAATAAGGGATTGTTTGGCAAGCCTACACTTTTGAACAATGTTGAAACTTACGCAAATATCGCTCCAATTATTTTAAATGGCGCAGATTGGTTTAAACAACTTGGTACAGAAAAATCTAAGGGTACAAAGGTGTTTGCGTTGGGCGGTAAAATTACAAATACAGGCTTAGTTGAAGTGCCTATGGGTACTACATTAAGAGAAATTGTTGAGGATATTGGCGGTGGCATACCAAATGGTAAAAAGTTTAAAGCAGCGCAAACTGGCGGGCCTTCTGGCGGATGTATTCCTGCAGAATTGTATGATACAAAAATTGATTACGATAATTTAATTCAAATTGGTTCTATGATGGGTTCTGGCGGTTTAATTGTTATGGATGAGGACAACTGTATGGTTGATATTGCCAAATTCTTTTTAGAATTTACAGTTGATGAGTCTTGCGGAAAGTGCACACCTTGCCGTATTGGGACAAAAAGATTGCTAGAAATGTTGACAAAAATTACCGAGGGTAAAGGCGAATTGGAAGATTTGGATAAAATGGAAGAATTGTGCTATTACATCAAAAATAATGCGCTTTGTGGCTTAGGTCAAACTGCGCCAAACCCAGTTTTATCAACATTAAGATACTTTAGAGAAGAATATAAAGAACATATTATTAACAAAAAATGCCCAGCGCACGTTTGCAAAAAGTTGGTTACATACAAAATTACCGATGCTTGCAGAGGCTGTTCTCTTTGCTCACGCAAATGTCCAGTTGGCGCAATTAGCGGGCAAATTAAAGAAAAATTTAACATTGATACAACAAAATGTATTAAGTGTGGCGTTTGTATTGAAACTTGCAAATTTAACGCTATTGTTAAGGAGTAATTGATATGAAAAAAATTAATTTAAAAATAAATAATATCCCGGTTACTGTTGATGAAGGTACTACTATTGTCGAGGCGGCTAAAACCATTGGCATAACAATACCAACTTTGTGCCATATGAAAGATATCAATTGCATTGGCGCATGCCGTATTTGTGTTTGCGAAGTTAAGGGCGCAAGGTCGTTAGTGGCTTCTTGTGTTTATCCTGTTAACGAGGGTATGGAAGTTTTTACCAACACCAAAAAAGTTATGGATAGCCGAAAAACAACCTTAGAATTGATGTTGTCCGACCACAAAAAAGATTGCCTAAGTTGCGCAAGAAACCAAAATTGCGAATTGCAAACATTGGCTTTAGAATATGGTTGCGATAGCGCAAAATTTAATGGCGCTGTAAACGAATGTGAGGTTGATAACAGCACAGAATATTTGGTTAGAGATAATAACAAATGTATTTTGTGTGGTAGATGTGTGGCTGTTTGCTCAAGTGTGCAAGGCGTAGCTGTTATTGGCAACAACGAAAGAGGCTTTGAAACACACGTGGGTAGCGTTTTTGAACAAAAATTGGTTAACGTATCTTGCGTTGGTTGCGGGCAATGTATAAATGTTTGTCCAACGGGCGCATTAACCGAAAAAAGTGAAATTGATAATGTTATTAAAGCGATTGATGACAGTAATAAGATTGTTGTAGTTGCTGCAGCTCCTGCTGTTAGAGTTGCCTTGGGCGAGGAATTTGGTAACCCAATTGGCACAGATGTTGAGGGCAAAATGGCAACAGCCTTAAGATATTTGGGCTTTAACTATGTTTTTGACATAGATTTTGGCGCAGATTTAACCATTATGGAGGAGGGTTACGAGCTTCTTGATAGGCTAAAAAATGGCGGTAAATTGCCAATGATAACCAGTTGTTCTCCCGGTTGGATTAAATATTGCGAACATAATTATAACGATTTGTTGGAGCATTTATCAAGCTGTAAATCGCCTCAACAAATGTTTGGCGCAACGGTAAAAACATACTTCGCCGAAAAAATTGGCGTTGACCCAAAAAATATTTATATGGTTTCTGTAATGCCTTGTGTTGCTAAAAAGTTTGAAAAAACAAGGGATAATCAAAATGCTAGCGGTTATCCAGATGTTGATGCAGTTTTAACAACAAGAGAATTGGCAAAATTAATTAAGCGAAAAGGTGTTAATTTTAATGAACTACCAAATGGCGAGTTTGATGCGCCAATGGGTATATTTACTGGCGCTGGCGTTATTTTTGGCGCAACAGGCGGTGTTATGGAAGCGGCGCTTAGGACAGTTGCCGATGTTTTAACGGGCGAAGATTTAAAAGATGTTGAATACAAGGCGGTTAGGGGCGTTAAAGGCATTAAAACTGCCACATATGACATTGCAGGGGCAAAAGTTAAAGTTGCAGTTGCAAGCGGTTTAACTAATGCAAAAACTATTATGGATAGTATCCGAGATGGCAAGTGCGATTTTCAGTTTGTAGAAATTATGTGTTGTCCGGGTGGTTGCGTTAATGGTGGCGGTCAACCAATACACAATATGGCTACAAGAGAAAGTGTGGATATTCCTAAATTAAGGGCAAAAGCATTGTACAAACTTGATGCCACAAAAGTAAGAAAATCACACCAAAACCCAGCTATTAAGGAGTTGTACAGCACATTTTTTGAAAAGCCAAATAGTCATAAGGCACACCAAATTTTGCACACAACATATGTAAAAAGAGATAAATATTAATAGTGTCAATAAACAACGATATTCTAATGCAACAAAAAATAATAGCGTAAATAGATATTAATATTGCTAATGCGAAAATTAATAATGTAAACAGATGTTAATATTGCAAACAAAAGTGTAAACAGATGTTAGTACGGCTTTTACAAAAAACATTATTAAAAATATCTAAAAATATTGATGACAAGTCTTAGAGAAGAATAGTATTAGAACACAAAAAAATGAACATTCAGTTTGGATGTTCATTTTTTTATATCTTAGTTATTAAATTTATATGCAGATTATTTTATGGTTTATTTTCAATTTAAACTTATAGAGTTTACACATATAGTGTATATGCAGTTTATTTTATGTTAATAT
>JAVVTM010000157.1:0-3337 GCA_036653655.1 Clostridia bacterium
TGTTTTTAATTTCACTATACAAACTCTTAAGGTTTTCATCAGATTGTCTTAAGCGAGATTCAAAATTGCGTTGCAAAAGCACAGTATTATCATCATAATAAACTGGAGTATGAATAAAAACGCCGGTATCATTTTTATCTCTTTTTTCTTTAATTAAATCCTCAAAGTCGTTAATGTTTTCTTTTAAGACTTTTGGTTGAAACTCAAACAATTCATTATTTTCTATTACTTTTTTCTTAGCCATGATTATACCTCACATTATTTTTTTCAATATCTTCGTTATTTTTTTTGATATCAACATCGTTATTTTTGGTATCAATATTAATTTTTTCTATCTCTCTATCTTTAATTTTAATTATATTGTACGAACCAAACTTCTTTTCCTCAAAATCTTCTTTATTTTTAATTTTAAATTTTTTAGAAAAAGCCATATTTACTATTACAAAAACTAATGTTAAAACCAAGAATAAAAGAATTATCATATACGAATTACTTACAAATTCTGATGGTTTTTGAACTGCTGAAATGCAATATAAAAAAACATTCATACACACCTCCATTATTTTTTATCTTTTGGCAACTCTAAATCTAACAACAAACCGTCGTCATCATTTTTTTCATTACCAATATTGCTCAAGCTATCTTCTTCCTCAATGTCATCAATTGTATCATTAGAAGACTTGCCTTTTTTTGCTTTCTTTTCCTTAACTTTCTTTTCTTTTTTACCGTTTTTAGGTTCAACAACAGCCTGTTCGGTTGTATCTTCTATGCTGTCCTCAACTGCTGCGCTGTCCGCTTTGGTATCTTCGGCAACATCTTCGCCAACCAAGTTGTTAGTGTCTACAACGGTATCATTAGAATGTTTAGATTTCTTTTCTTTTTTCTCTTTAACCTTTTTTTCTTTTTTGCCTTTTTTACCTTTTTTGTCATCATCTTGCTCGTTTTGCGCTATTGCAGTTTCTGCAACATTATCAGTTTCAGACTCAGCAACATCTTCATCGCCCAACAATTTTGACAAATCATCAACGCTTGTATCTTCCGTTTCAGAAGCAAGCAAACTGCTAATATCTGTCATAGATTCCACATCTGGTTTGCCGTCTTCAGTTTGTTTGTAAACGCTATCTTTTGGCTCATCATCAGGAGTAAGCCATTTATCTTTTCTTTCTTGTTTTTTCTTCTTTTTACTCTTAGCTACTAAAATAATAATTAACAATATTAAACCAA
The DNA here is from genome assembly GCA_036653655.1 of Clostridia bacterium. Taxonomy (GTDB): domain Bacteria; phylum Bacillota; class Clostridia; order Christensenellales; family UBA3700; genus JAVVTM01. The sequence goes on from JAVVTM010000157.1 coordinate 1,225, forward strand.
TAACCAAAAGACCGCCACCACAACCTAATAAAATAATTAGCCACAAAGGAATGCCCGCAATTGATGCAATCATATAGTAACCGTTTTCTGTAATATCAAAAACCAAATTTTCGCCACTAACAGAAGAATTTATTAATGTTGCAACACCGGCAGCGTCAATTTTAAACACGCTAAATGATTTACCTTTTAAGCCAGAAAGCGCTAGTTGAATGGTAACTGGGTTATCTAAAGTGCCACCATCATCAGGTGTGATGTTAAATAGTTTTACACCTCTGTACAATTTATCTTCTAAAGTAATACCTTTAACTAAATTTGGGAAAGTAGCTTTAATATTGCTATCATCCAATTTCATTCTAGAAAAATCATATGGTTTGCTATTGATTGTAGCAACGCCAGTTTTGTAAATTGGTTTGTTGTTTTTGTCAACAGCCAACTCATAATTCATACCTTTAGCGCCAGTTGCATTATTAAATTTGCCACCGCTAATTTTGATTGTATGAGTGCCAACAACATTAATATCGCCATCAACGGTTAAAGTTGGAAGCGTTGAAAAAATGTCGCTAATGCTATCTTTAGGCATTTTATTTTCGATGATAAAATCAAATTTAACATCGGTTGCGCCAGCATAAAAAGTTTTATCTTTTGCTTTTAAAGTTATAGCGCGCTTTTTTATTGTAAATTTACTGCCAGCGAAAACATTAATTTTAAAGTTAGTAGTAATATTTTTAGAAGCGTCTTCCAATTTTAATTTAGAAATATCAAAATTGTAATCGCCTGCATTTTCAACATATTGCCCTTCAATAATTTTGCCATCTTTATCTTTTGCTGGTTCTTTAACAATAGAATATGTGCCAGCCAATTTATATTGAGAAAGGAAAAGTGTGCCGTCCTCATTATTAAGTTTCAAATTTGCAAGTTCAAATTTTGGATCTTCATCGCCGTAAATTTTAGAACAAACAGCTTGGTTAAATAAAACAAAAATATCAACGGGAGTAATGATAAACTTAGGGTTTTTAACCGCCATTGTAATTTCATAGCAATTTGTAACATCATCAACACCAGACATTATTTTTGGAGTTTGCGCAACAACAGAGTAAGAACCTGCGTTTAGTATTGAGCTATTAGTAAGAACAACGCCAGTATCTGTTTTTAGTGTCCAATCAATATTAAAAGTATCAGAAGCGTACAAACCCATACCCTCTTTATTGTATACATGTTTAATAATGGCTTTAATGTTGTCAATTTGAGATTGAAGAGTTAAATTGTCAGAATATTTAATTGTCATTTTGCTTAAATCTGCTGCGTCTACATCAATAGAAACCGTTAACAAGCGCTTAGAAATAGTGTAAGTTGCAGGAGCAACAGAAACATTATAATTTTCACTATCGGTTGTAATTGCGCCAGCGTTTGCAGAAATGACATAATCTTTAGCGCCATTTATTTGACCGTTGATAAAACTTTGGATACTAATACAGTTAACGTTAAAAATATCTTTAATTTCTTCTTGATTGGCTAATTTTTGGTAATCTTGGACAACTTCGCCCACAGCGCTACCAAACAAATGCCAAGTAAATTGTGGAGCGTTAATACTTCCAGCATCGCCATAATAAATTTTACTAGAAGCGACTCCAAAACTATCTAAAATAATTTGTAATTCTCTTGGTTTAATTTCATAAGTGCCATTTGTAATGGTAATATTGTAATTTTTAGTTACATCAATAGAATCTTTATTTTTAATATTGGTTAATAAATTGTCAATAGTAACAGCGTAACTGCCTGCATTTTTGTTTAATTGTTGGACAAATTTGACATCTAAAACATCGCCACTTAAAAGCAAACCAGCAGTGTAATAATTTTTTGGATTATCATTAAAATAAATCAAATCATCGCCATAATATTGAGAAAAAGCCGTAGTATTGTTTAAGCTATTGTTAACTTTAATAGAGATTGGCTTTTGTGTAACTTCAATTGTCCGCTTGTCGGCAGAAATTGCCCACTTGTAGTTTGCGCTATCCTTGCCTAACAAACTAACATTGCTAACCTTTACAGCCTTATTTACGCCAACATTGGCATCTTCCAATTCTGCAGTAAATTTTACGCTATCAATTTTAAC
>JAVVTM010000158.1:0-3308 GCA_036653655.1 Clostridia bacterium
TGATTGACCTTGGAAAAATAGCAGATCTTGTTTTACTAATGATTGATGGAAGTTTTGGCTTTGAAATGGAGAAGTTCGAATTTTTAAATGTTCTTCAGGTTTTGTTTTGTTATTATTTTAATTTTATTAATATTTTTTATTAATTTAAATTTGTTTGCTTTATAAATTTTGTTTGTTATAATAATTTTTTTTATTGATTTAAGTTTATTTTTTTTATTTTTTCCTAGTTTTTTTTACTTTTTACTCTTGTAGTATTTATTGTTGATATTATTTAAATAGATTAACTTGATATTGATTATTTATGTAATTGGCGTTTTTTTAATTATAAATAATATTTTACTTTTTTTCAATCATATCTTTAATATTTTGGATATCACGATAGAGTTTTACATCAGTTTTTAGGTTGTTAGAAATTTTATCACGAGCGTGGATAATTGTTGTGTGGTCCCTTCCGCCAAAATAATCGCCAATATTAACAAGTGGCATAGACAACATATCGCTAATTAAATACATTGCAATTTGGCGAGGCTCAACAATTTGTTTTGTTTTCTTTTTGCCAACAATGTCATCTTTTGAAATGCCATAATAACTGCAAACAGAATTTACAATGCTATCTATTGTCAAAATATGCGCCTGAGTGGTGTCGATATCATCTTTTAACGCCTCTTTAACCAGTGTAATATCGTTGCAAGGAAGATTAAGCAGATTAAAGTAAAACAACACCTTAGAAAGCGCTCCCTCTAGTTGTCGAATGTTGTTTTCAAATTTTTCCGCAATAAAATTAATAACATCGTAAGAAATAATAACCTTTTTTTCGTACGCTTTTTTTTGCAAAATAGCAATCCTTGTTTCAATATCTGGCGCAGAAATATCAACGGTTAAACCGCATTGAAAACGAGATTGCAAGCGTTCCTCTAAAAAAGTAAGTTCCTTAGGGTGCTTATCGCTTGTTATAATAATTTGTTTTTTGTTTTGGTACAAATCGTTGAAAGTGTGGAACAACGCTTCCTGTGTGGAAGTTTTGCCCGCTAAAAATTGAATATCATCAAGCATTAAAACATCAACGTTGCGGTACTTTTCTCTAAATTTTTTGTTTAATTCGTTATCTTTGCTGTTGCGGATACTATCAATAAATTCGTTAATAAACTGCTCGGTAGTAACATACAAAATTTTAGTTTTTTTGTTGTTTGACAAAATGTGGTTGCCAATAGCGTGCATTATATGCGTTTTGCCCAAGCCAACACCGCCATAAATGAACAGTGGGTTGTGTTGAACGCCGGGATTTTCGGCAACAGATTTTGCAGCGGCATAAGCAATTTGGTTGCTTCCGCCCACAACAAAACTGTCAAAAGTAAATTTGTTGTCAAAATTGTAAGATAAAATTTCTTCAATTTCGATATCATCTTTTATAAATTGAGGCTTTTCATTTTTTGTAATAATATCAAAACCGCTTATAAAATCAGAAACATTTTTTAACGCTTCAATAATAATCTCGCTGTAATTTTTTGTTACCGTATTTTTAATGCTAACAGAAGAAGATAGCAAAACTAATTTGTTATCCACCATAGAAATAGGCTCCAAGCTTTTTAACCATACATCGTAACTTACTGAGGAAACTTTACTGCTTAAATAATAAAGCGCATCGTTCCAAATTTTTATTATATTATCTATCATAGTAATTTTATTATACTATTATTAACAAGAAAAGACAAGGAAAAACAAAAAGTATAAAAAACAGATTACAAATTTTTTTTAAAAATGTCAAAAAAAATAAAGGTTAATAAAATTGCTAAAAAGTTGCAATTGTTATATAATAAAAGAATGTATATAGAAAGCGTTTTTTTAAAAAACTTCAGAAATTATAAAGAAAAATTTTTAACTTTTGACAAGGGTTTAAACGTTATTGTTGGCAACAACGCAACGGGAAAAACAAACCTTTTAGAAAGCATTTATTTGTGCGCATTGGGCAAGTCGCCACGCACCACAAAAGAAAAGGAAATGATTTTGTGGGGGCAACTTTACACCTATGTTAAAATTGTTTTAGTTAAAAAATTTAGAAAGCATAATATCGAAATTCAAATTGATGATAAGGGCAAAAAAAAGATAATTATTGATGGCATTTCTATACTAAAATTGGGCGAAATTATTGGCGTTTTAAACATAATATTTTTTAGCCCAGATGAGATGAAAATGATTAAAGAATCCCCTCAGGAACGCCGAAGATTTATTGATATTTCCCTGTCGCAACAAAAGAAAAGCTACTTATATGATGTGCTAAAATACAACAAGATACTTGCGCAACGCAACAAGCTTTTAAAAACGGCAAAATCGCAAAAAGCCATTTTAGAAACGCTACCAATTTGGGATATTCAACTTGCAAAAGTTGGGGCAAATATTGTTTCTGAGCGGTACAAGTTTATTGCAAAATTAAACACCTATGCAAGTGTAAAACACGCCCTACTTACCGAGGGAAAAGAAGCCATAAAGTTGGAATATAAAAGCCAAGTAAATGACACCAATGTTTTGGATATGGAAAAAACTATGTTACAATTGTATAAAGATAGCGCTCAAAAAGATGTGGAGTTGTGCTACACAACGGTGGGCGTTCATCGTGATGATATGGAAATTTTGGTTAACGATATGCAGGTGCGCAAATTTGGCTCGCAAGGGCAACAGCGAACCTCAACTTTGTCGCTAAAACTTGCCGAAATTGAAATGTTTGAAATGGAAACAAAAGAAAAACCAATCATCTTGCTTGATGATGTGCTGTCCGAACTGGACGATTGCCGACAACAAAAATTGTTGGAAGCGACAAAAGACAACCAAACCTTTTTAACGTGCACCAGTTTTGATTTAAAGGCGCAGTACCACCAAGTTGAGTATAACTCTCAATAAAATGTTTTTTGTTTAAAATACAGGCGATTAAGTCTGTATTTTTTATGTGGTTAAAATATTAAAATAAATAATACTTGTAATATTTTAATATAAGTGCTATAATACATAGTGTTATAATATATATAATGGTTATATATAATAAAGAGTTGGAGGATAATATGTCAGAGGAAATGAAAGCTTATGACCAAGAGGCCATACAGGTGCTTGAGGGGTTAGACCCAGTTCGTAAAAGGCCGGGTATGTACATCGGTTCTACTGATGAAAAGGGCTTACATCATCTTGTTATCGAGGTTGTTGATAACAGTATTGATGAGGCGATGGCTGGATATTGCGATACTATTGATGTTGAAATTAGGGCTGATGGCGCAGTTTCGGTTAAAGATAACGGCAGAGGAATACCAACAGGTATTAAA
>JAVVTM010000159.1:0-3289 GCA_036653655.1 Clostridia bacterium
CCTAATTCATTATAACTTAAAATTATAACAATGTCAATCTAATATTTAAATATATACCAACAACCTTGCGAACTTAATATTAACTATATGCTTACTACTGCAATTTATTATTAAACTATATGCTTACTACTGCAATTTATTATTAAACTATATGCTTACTACTGCAATTTATTATTAAACTATATGCCAACAACCTTGCCAAATTTTTTGTGTCAAAATGGTTTTTATAATGTTTCAAACAATGGAGCTAATCTCACATTAACGCCATCTTTATAACTCAAATTTTTACCTGTTGCAAAATCAACAACTAATGTTTTTGTTTTGTCGCCCAACATATAATAGCCAACTATTTTTTTACCTTCGTACACATTTGGCAACTGGCATATTGTATTATCTACTCCATACTCGTTAAAAAATGTTCTATAATTTTGCGCTGGCGGAATTGGCTCTATCCCTGCGCTTATGTGCCCCTTTAAAACATATTCGTACATACCAGAATCCAAGATTTTAAAGTTACTTTCGCAAACATTTCCTGTCGTTTTATCTTTTATTTTTGAAATGTTTTCGCCTAAAATTGTAGCGTCAAATTGCTCGCCTTTTTTCCTTATAAAAACTTTTGTCATTGTGCTTTCACTCGGAACGCCATAAAATGTTAAAATTGCCGTATCTGTTTTTTGCGTAACTTTCCAATAAATTTGTTGCTCATCATACAAGCCTTTTGCGCCATCTGCTGGAACAGTTAATTGCTTATCATAATACTTTCCTTCAAAAGTAAAATAAGTTTCCAAGTCTTTTGTTAATGGATTTTGGCAACTTGTATATGTTTGTTCTTCGCTCAAGTCCGTAACTTTAATACCACTTAGCAGTGTGCCTCTGTCGCATAGCAACTGACGCTTTCCCACTATATAACTAGCGTTTTGACCATCGCCTATTACCAATTCTACACTCACTCTAACCTGATTTGTAGCTAGCGTATAATCGTTTTCTGTCTTACCCACTGCAAACTTTAAATCTTGGGCGGTTTTAGCGTTATACATAATATTTTCTACAACATAACCAGTGCCAGTTTGGTCGATATATGGCATTTTAAAACAAACAAGCAAGCCATTTTCAACAATAAATTCCCAACCATTTCCTTCAGAATGTTCAGTATCAGTCGTTGTTACAATTAGTTTTGAACCATCTTTTTTGTAGCTTAATTGCGTTGTTTTGCCAAAACTGTCTTTATTGTATATTTCTATTAAACCATCATTTTCTTTATACATCGTCATTATATATGATGCGCCTGATGCTTTTTTCCAGTAATATTGGTCAACTTGAAATTTTTGCGCAGTATTGCTGTCATTTTGAAAAGCCATTAGCGCTCCATTAATATTTTTAACCATTGTGAAGGTATTGTTAGTTTCGCCATTAAAAGTTGCATTTGCGCTAAAATAACATTGACCATCGGGCAATAAAAACGCCTCATTTTTTAATATTACACTGCCGGTATACTCTAATTGCGTTACGCTTGAAAAACAACCCTCATCAATTTTTCGCATTGTGTTTTGTAAACTAGCAAAAAAGTAATCTTCATTGCTCATAGTCATTCCAATTTTTGGATACAACTTCATATTAGCGGTTATAATTGTATTAAAATCAAATTGTTTTGTTAATTCAACATCGGTATACCAACCCAAAAGTTCATATCCTGCTTCAAGAATAATAGTTTTGTTACTAATTTTGCAATCGTTAGTGATAATAGACTTAGAAGATATGCTAGGGTGCATAAAATTAACCACATATTCTTTTTTATATGTTTCTTCAGTAGTCCCTTCGGCAAATTTTAAATCTGCTTCAGTTTTGGTGTCATATTCTATTATTTCTTTAACAGGTATTGATTCAAAATCATGAATAATATCAACAAAATAGCCGTTTTCTACAGAAAATATTACTTCTTGCACTGCTGAATTGCTTACAGTTACAATCAACTTAGAACCTTGCTCACTGTAGTTTACAGTACAATCAATCCCACCAATATCCGCCATGCTAAGGTTATCTATCTTGCTAAAATCTCCCTTTAAACTGTCATACAAACTAAATAAAACAGAAAAAGTATTCTCCGTAATATTTTGCCAATAATATTCATCAACTTCAATTTTATATGCTGAGCTAGAAGTATATTCATAAGATAGTAATTTGCCATTTACAAGTTTTATTGTGCTTATATTTCTACGAATGTTTGTTGCGCTAAAAACAGATTCCGTGCCACAATAACCTTGACCATTTTTTAATAGAAAGCCTTCATATTTTAATGATTGACAAACTGCTTGATATTCAGGCGAACCATCATTTACCCAGTTAATAGAACTTGCAACTCTGCCATCTACAACCGCATGCAAGCTGTTTTTTAGGGCATTAATAAATTTTTCGGGATTAGATAATTTTTTTGTAATCTTTGGATATAGTGTGATTGGCGCAGTTAATTTGGTTGCAAAATCAAATTGCGTTGTTAATTCAACATCGGTATACCAACCCAAAAATTCATATCCTATTTCAGTTGTTGGCACTGATGGCGCTGTTACTATATTGTTTACTGTTTCCTTTTCAATGTAAATTGTTGTAGCGTTTGCCATAAATTTTACTTTAAATTCTGTTACTTTAACTGGCGGTACAAAATTTTTTGTAAACTTTGCATAAACTTTTATTTCTGAATTAAATATTGCATTTTCATCAAAAGCTTTTTCTAATGACAAATCACTAAACCAACCATCAAATGTAAAACCCTCTTTTGTTGGATTTTCTGGCAATGTTATTTTGCCATTAACAATTTTAACTGAAACATATTCAGTATCTTTATCAAGCATAAATTTTATGGTAATATTGGATGGCATATCTTCACATGCGCCCAAAACTCCTGCTAAAATTATTGCAAACATCATAATCAAAATAAAAAAATACTTGTTCTTTTTCATAATACATCCTCTTATCTTTATTTGTTTTTTAAAATATTTGACAAAACAAAATAGTTTAGTAAAATTTATTTAATTATAACACTGTCAGTGTCAAAAATGAGTCAAAATGATACGCAAAAAAACATTTTTGTTAGTTTAACAGTTGTTTTATTGGATATATAACCCAATTATTTATCAATAGCTATTAGCTTTTTACAAATATCATTAACTTTTTACAAATATCATTAGCTTTTTACAAATATCATTAGCTTTTACAAATATCATTAGCTTTTTACAAATATCATTAGCTTTTTACAAATATCATTAGCTTTTACAATTTGCAAAAAAAATCCACC
>JAVVTM010000160.1:0-3264 GCA_036653655.1 Clostridia bacterium
TAGCCACGCTAAATACGGACAATTTAACAGTTTCTAACACAACTTTAGCCGGCGAATTTGCGCTTGCAAAATCTGCATTCAATTTAACTGAAAATGAAGTTAACACCTTGCATAATAACGCAAAAGAATCTGTTTTGAGCAACTTTATTTAACTTTAGCTATTTATTGTTTGTACTATTCTATTATCTTTTAGCTATTGCTTTTCTTTTGCCAATAATCAAACTTAAAACAAAGTAAAAAAAACTTTCCGCAACGAAAGTTTTTTAATTTTTTATTGATATTTTAATATTTTTATAAATAAATTTTACTACATTTTTGTTGGACATTGTATACCCAACAACCTAAAACCGTCTTCAATAACAATTTTTGTCGCTTGAGTTAACATAATCCTCGCATTTTTTATCGCTTGATTTTCATCATTTATACGATGTTCCAAATAAAATTTATTAAACATTTGCGCCGTGTCCATAACAAGCCTTGTAACTAAGCTTGGCTCATATTTTACAGATGCATCTATTATAGTTTGTGGATATTTATCTAACAATTTTGCAAGTTCTAAAGCCTCGTTATTTTCTACTCCGCTAAAATCAACATCGCCTTCAATTTCGCCAGTTTTGGCAAGAACGCTACAACATCTTGCATAGGTATATTGCACGTAAGGCGCAGTTTCGCCGTCAAAATTTAGCACTTTATCATAGCTAAAAACTGTATCTTTTATCCTGTTGTTTTGCAATGCGCTAAACACTATCGCTCCCACGCCAATTTTTTCGGCAGTGGCTTTTTTGTCATCTAAATTAGGATTTTTTTCTTCAATAATGCCATAGGCTTTTTGCACGGCGTTGTCCAAAACATCTTCCAAAAAAACAATGTTGCCTTTTCGGGTTGACATTGCGCCATCTTCAAGCGAAACCATGCCAAAATTGACATGAACTAAATCGTTTGACCAATCATAACCCATCATTTTTAAAACATTAAAAACCTGCCTAAAGTGCAAATTTTGTTGATAAGCTACAACATATAGGCACTTGTAAAAATCGTAATGATTTTTGCGGTAAATTGCGGCAGCCAAATCTCTTGTGGCGTACAATGTTGCGCCATCACTGCGTTGGACTAGGCAAGGAGGGTCGCCATTGTCAAATTTTACAACCATAGCGCCATCGCTTTCCTCCAACAAACCCTTTTGTTTTAACGCATCCAAAACGGCTTGCATTTTGTCGTTGTAAAAGCTTTCGCCGGCATACGAATCAAAATGAATGTGCAAACGGTCATATGTTTTTTGCACTTCTTTTAATGTAATTTCTTTAAACCATTCAAAAATTGAAAGCGCTTCTTTATCGCCATCTTCAATTTTTTTAAACCAATATCTGCCTTGGTCATTTAATTTTTCATCTTTTTCGGCTTCTTGATGAAACTTAACATAAATATCTAAAAGCGATTTAACGCCTCTTTTTTCAATATCGTTTTTGTCGCCCCACAATTTGTAAGCGGTAATTAATTTTCCAAACTGAGTGCCCCAATCGCCAAGATGATTAATGCCCTCGCTTTTGTAACCCAATTTGTTAAAAATGCGATATAATGACGCGCCAATAACAGTGGTTGATAAGTGCCCAATATGAAAAGGTTTTGCAATGTTAATGCTAGAATAGTCTAGGCATATAACACGGTTTTTGCCAATATCGCTACTGCCATAATTTTGCCCTTCTTTTAATATTGTAAGTATTGTGTTTTTTGTAAATTCCGCCTTGTCAATGGTAAAGTTTAGATATCCATTAACCGCTGTTACACTTTTGATTATGCCATTTTTTACCGTTGTATTTGCAAGCTCAATTGCAATTTGTGCGGGAGATTTTTTAAGCTCCTTTGCAAATCTAAAGCAAGGTAAAGAATAATCGCCCAAACTTAATTCTTTTGGCAAAACAATCATTTTTTCAATATCATCTGCGGTATAACCATCAATTTTTACAATTTTAGCAATCTCTTTAATATAATCCATTATCTTCCCCTTAAACGTTAAAACGAAACAAAACTACATCGCCATCTTTTATAACATAATCTTTGCCTTCGCTACGAACTTTGCCTTTTTCTTTAGCGTTGTTGTAGTTTCCACACTCTAACAATGTTTGCCAATCAACAATTTCGGCACGGATAAAACCCTTTTCAAAATCGGTGTGTATTTTGCCTGCGGCTTGTGGCGCTTTTGTGCCTTTTACTATTGTCCAAGCTCGGGTTTCTTTTTCGCCTGCGGTTAAATAACTTATTAACCCCAACAAATCGTAGCAACAGCTAATCAAAACATCCAATCCGCTTGTGGTAATGCCTAATTCTTCCTTAAACATTTCACGCTCATCGTGCTCTAAACCTGCCAATTCTTCTTCTGTTTTTGCGCACAATTTAATACACTTTGCATTTTCTGCTTTTGCATATTCCTTAACTTTTTTAACATAATCGTTGTCATTATTAATCTCATTTTCAGAAATGTTAGCGCAATAAATTACTGGCTTTTGAGTTAGCAAATATAATGAGTCAACAAATTCCTTTTCTTCATCGGTAAAATTAATATTACGCGCGCAAACGCCTTTTTCTAATTCCGCATTAATTTTTTCTAATAATTCCGCTTCAGCCAAAAACTTTTTATCGCCACTTTTGAACAAGTTGCGCGCCTTTGCAATACGCTTTGACAACAACTCGATATCAGCAAAAATCAATTCCATATTAATAACTTCGATATCACGAAGTGGGTCAACAGTGTTGTTAACGTGAATAATGTTTTCATCATCAAAACACCTTACAACATGCACTATCGCATCAACCTCTCTAATATGTGATAAAAATTTGTTGCCCAAACCCTCGCCCTTAGAAGCGCCTTTAACTAGCCCTGCTATATCAACAAATTCCAAACTTGTAGGAGTAATTTTTTTACTATTATACAATTTTGCTAAAGCGTCCAACCGTGCATCTGGCACTGCGACAACGCCAACATTTGGCTCGATTGTGCAAAATGGATAGTTTGCGCTTTCTGCGCCCGCTTGAGTAATTGCATTAAATAATGTGCTTTTGCCAACGTTTGGCAAACCAACAACACCTAACTTCATATTAAATACCTCTAATTCTTAGTAGATTTATTATATATTAATTTGGCTTATTAGTAAAGTAAATTAACCTTAATGCTACATAATGCCAAATATTAATTGGCTGTAAAACTTAATGCGTTAATTGATATCACATAAAAACGCAATAGCTATATTTTATTAAAATGTTACAATT
>JAVVTM010000161.1:0-3250 GCA_036653655.1 Clostridia bacterium
AATTAACCAGCGAGCGGTATATTTGTGTGGGCAATGGCACAATTCGTAAATAATTAAAAGTTAAAATTGCAAACATAAAATAACATTAAAAATTATTTAAAGTTAATAACAAACAACAAAAAATATAAAACATACAACAAAAAATATAAAACACACAACAAAAAATATAAAACACACAACAAAGAATATAAAACATACGACAAAAAAGTTAAAAAAATTGACATAAAATTATAAAAATTTAAAAATAGCAAAAACAACAAAATTAAGCCAGCAAAAACTGGCTTTTACTATGCAAAATTGCAACTAAAAGTTTTGCCACAAACAATATTAACTTGACTATTTGGATAATATTCTATATTATTATATAGTAAAGAGGTGTGCGTTGAGGATATTAGGTATCGACCCGGGCTTAGCGATTATGGGATATGGCGTTGTAGAATACGAAAGAGGCAACTTTAAGTTTGTTGATTACGGGGTTGTTACAACTCATAAAAGCGAGGCGTTGCCAGTTAGGTTAAAGCTTATTGCTGAGGGTTTGGAACAATTAATTGACAAGTTTAAGCCCGATTGCGTGGCAATTGAGGAATTGTTTTTTCAAAATAACGCAAAAACAGCCATTGCGGTGGCGGAGGCGAGGGGCGTAATTTTGATTACAGCAATTAACAAATGTGGCAACTTGTATGAGTACACTCCAATGCAAATTAAACAAGCGATAACGGGCTATGGCAGAGCGGAAAAAATGCAAATTCAAAAGATGGTGCAAATGATATTAAAATTGCCAACAATACCCAAACCAGATGATGCCGCAGATGCGCTTGCCGTTGCAATTTGTCATGGTCAAACAGGCAGGTTATCGGGCAGTTTTAGCATTAAATAAAATTTAAAAAACAACAGTAAAATCATATAAAATCAAAAATAAACATACATAGATGACAATAAAAACAATTAATAAATATTAAATAAATAAAGCTAAAAAACTTTTATAAACAATAAATAAATATTAAATAAATAAAGCTAAAAAACTAAAAAACAACAAAAAAAGCATTAAACAAAAATATATAAAATCAAAAAATTATAATCTACAAAATTTTAAAGGGGCAGTATGTACGCATTTATTGAAGGAAAAATTGAATATGTAAAGGACAACTTGATTGTAATAAACAACAATGGCATCGGCTATAATGTGCGTGTTACAGTTAATGCGCTTGAAAAGCTCAACAAAGAAAAGGCGAGAGTTTACACATATTTAAATGTTACGCAAGATGGTATGGCGCTGTATGGCTTTTATAGTTTAGATGAAAAAGCAATGTTTGAAAAGCTAATTACCGTAACTGGTGTTGGCCCTAAAATGGCAATACAAATTTTGTCAGGAATGGATTTAAATAATTTGCTTTTAGCCATTGCCAACAAAGATGTTAAAATGCTTTCACAAACCAAAGGCGTGGGCAAAAAAACAGCTGAACGCATTATTTTGGAGTTAAAAGGTAGCATTTCATTTGATGAAAGTGGCGAAGATATTACAATAAATGGCGCAGTAGACAACAATTTGAGCGATGCCATTGATGTTTTAGTAGGGTTAGGAATTAATAAAGCGGAGGCGTACAAGGCTGTAAAAATTGCAAGCCAAACTACAAAAGAAACCAATGCCTTAATAACATTAGCTTTAAGAAGTTTGGATAGGTGAGTATGTTTGAAGATTTTGAAAACGAAACAGAAAGATTAATAGAAGCCTCACAGCTTGAAGGGGAAGTTGAAGCGGAAAATGTGTTGCGACCTAAAATTATGGATGAGTATATTGGGCAAGAAAAGGTTAAAGCAAATTTGAAGGTTTACATTCAAGCTGCAAAAAACAGAGGCGAGGCGCTAGACCACGTTTTGTTGTATGGCCCTCCGGGGCTTGGCAAAACCACACTTGCGCACATTATCGCCAACGAAATGAACTCTCAAATTAGGGTAACCAGTGGGCCCGCCATTGAAAAGGCTGGCGATTTGGCTGCTATTTTAACTAATTTAGCAGAAAATGATGTGCTATTTATTGATGAAATTCACAGATTAAACCACTCCGTTGAGGAAATTTTATACCCCGCAATGGAAGATTACGCCCTAGATTTTGTTGTGGGCAAAGGCCCTTCTGCACGCACATTGCGCCTTAATTTGCCAAAATTTACTTTAGTTGGCGCAACTACAAAAGCAGGAATGTTGACAGGTCCGTTGCGTGATAGATTTGGCGTTATTGAACGGTTAGAATTGTACTCAACAGAGGAACTTTCCACGATAATTAAGCGTTCGGCAAAACTTTTAGACAACGATATTAAAGATGATGCCGTGCTAGAAATTGCGCGCCGTAGCCGTGGCACACCTCGTGTGGCAAACCGTTTATTAAAGCGTGTGCGAGATTTTGCCGAGGTGTTAGGCGACAAAAGTATTACACTACAAATGGCAAAAAAAGCGTTAAAATTGATGGATATTGAGGGCTAGATAGCGTGGATAGAAATTTGCTAGTTGCCATTATGGACAAATTTAATGGCGGTCCGGTTGGGCTAGAAACGCTTGCCGCTATGTTGGGCGAAGATGCAAACACTATCGAGGATATTTACGAACCTTATTTAATGCAACTATGTTTTATCGCAAGGACGCCAAGAGGAAGAATTTGCTTGAAGGACGCTTATATCCATTTGGACAAAAAAATTCCTAAATCTAAATTAGATTTAATAGGCGATGAAGAATAGCAGTTTGTTCTAAATTATTTTTAAAAGCAAGCGATATTAGCAAAGCGAAAATATTTAGCAAAGCATAGATATAAATATATTTAACAAAACAAGCGATATTTTGTGTCTAAATTATTTTTTACAAAGCGAATATCGTAAATAATATATTTATATAAAAGCAAAATTGATAGTGTACTGTATAATTGCAAAATATTAAATTAGTACAAAAAATTAGTATAAATTATTTTTTACAAAGCAAATATCGTAAATAATATATCTATATAAAAGCAAAAAGATATTACAAAATTTTAGGAAGCGAAAATGAAAACAAGTGATTTTTATTACAATTTACCAAAGGAATTGATTGCGCAAACTCCAATAGAACCGCGCGACCATTCACGAATGTTGGTTTACCACAAGGACACATTACAAATAGAACACAAACATTTTTATGATGTTTTGGAGTACTTGAAAAGTGGCGATGTTTTAGTATTAAACAATACAAAAGTTATCCCAGCTAGGCTTTTTGGAAAGCGAGAAGG
>JAVVTM010000162.1:0-3238 GCA_036653655.1 Clostridia bacterium
ATCATTTTATTAAATTCTTCAAGTGTCATATAAATTTCTCGTGGTTTGTTGTCAATTTGAGGCGAAATAACCCCCAAACTTTCCATTGTATCAATCAATCTTGCCGCACGAGGAAACCCAATGCCATATTTGCGTTGAATTTTTGATATTGTTGCGCTGTTAACTTGAATACAGTAGCGTGTAGCGCCTAAAAATAATTCGTCAGTAGTGCCACTAGCGCCATTTAAATTTGACAAGTCCATTTTTCCTTCATCGCTTACAAATATTGCTTTTTCAATTTCCTCATCAAAATCTGCGCTGTTATGCTCCCTAATGTAATTGGTAATGCTGTTAAGTTCGGCAGTGTCAACAAAAGCGCCCTGCAAACGATGTGGGTTTGGAGCGGTAATTAACGACAACAACATATCGCCATTGCCAAGCAATTTTTCTGCGCCACCGCTGTCCAAAATGGTTTTAGAATCTTCCGGAGCAAAAACAGAAAACGCAATTCGTGAAGGAATATTAGATTTAATAATGCCTGTAATGATATCAACAGAAGGTCGTTGCGTTGCAAAAACCAAATGAATACCCGCTGCCCTTGCAAGTTGTGTTAGTGATTGGATTTTTTCTTCCAAATCTTTTTTAATCGCTAGCATAAGTTCTGCAAGTTCATCAACGACAATAACAATATAAGGCAATTTTTCTTCAGCAGAAACGCATTTATTGTAATCGGCAATTTTTTGCATCATTTTGCTTTTTAGCAATTTATAACGGCGTTGCATTTCGTTAATAGCCCAATCAAGCGCATTTAAAACTTTATCTGGCTCGCTAATAACATCTTTAATTAGCAAATGTGGCAAGTTTGAATAACGGTTTAACTCAACATTTTTAGGGTCGATTAAAATCAATTTTAAGTAATTAGGGCTATATTTGTACATTAAACTCAAGATTAATGTGTTAATAGCGACAGATTTGCCCGAACCAGTTGTGCCTGCAATTAACAAATGTGGCGCTTTTGCTAAATCAATAACAACATTTTCGCCCTCGATATCCATACCTAATGCAATGGATAATTCGTGCTTGTTATTGTTAAATTCTTTAGATTGCAAAATGCCTTTTAGGCTAACAATGCCACGAGTATCGTTGGCAACCTCAAGCCCTACAACATTTCGCCCGGGGATTGGCGCTTCTATTCGTAACGATTTAGCCTCCAAAAACATTGAAATATCATCAGTAAGCGCTAAAAGTTTTTTAACGCTAACGCCAGATGGCATTGTAAGTTCATATCTTGTAAAAGTTGGGCCGACAACATAATTAACCACTTTTGCGTTAATTCCAAAAGTTGTTAAACCGTTTTCCAATTTTTTAATACGCAATGTGTGGTCAACTTGGTCTTTACTGTGGATATCGTATTCCAACAGCATATCAATTGGCGGAGCAATGTATTTTAAAAGTTTATTAACAACTTTTTCGGGTGGTTTAGCGTTTTCCTCCGCTTTTTGTTGCGCCTTTTGATTGCGCAAATGATTTTCAAAATTGCGTAGAGGCTCAGAATTTCTTTCTGTTTTATCCTCAACAATATCATCAATAACAATGTTTTGATTAATTTTTTGGGTATTTTTTGGGGCAATAATTGGTTCTTCTGCGTCAAAATCGCCATTAATATCGCCGTAATTATCGCCAAAATTTTCATTGTTGTTAATTAATTTTTCAATATCATTACAATCGTTTTTGTTTTCATAATTACAGTTAGTTGGGTCAAAATTATTGTTTCCACTTGCGGTGTTAAAATTGTTTTTAGGTTCATTGGCATTAAAATTTTTATCGTAATCATCATTATCAAAATCAACGCTATCAAAATCTTCATCATCTTGAGTAAAATAATCATTATTGTTTTGATTTTCGTCATTTTCTTCGGTAGAATATGTAATATCATCAAACAAATTGTCGCTATCACTCAAGCTTTTATCTTTAACCGCCTCATCTAGTGTTTCAAAAATATTTTTATTAGGCTTGTTGTCGCCAACAATATTTTGTTGATTTTTGTTTTTGTTTTTAAAATTTTCTAATTGATAACTTGTTGTATAACGCATATACTCATCAAAATTATCTTTTTTAGGTTGTTCCTCAGGCTTTTGTTCTTTGCCGTACAACACATCAAAAGCTTTTTTGCGTTTGCTATCTGGTGGCAAATTGGTTTGTTGCTGTGGTTCAACTTTTGGTGTTTTACCAAATTTAGCTAAAAACTCATCACTAAAAACATCATCAATGGTTTTATGCCCAACTTTTTGTTCATTTGCGATGTTATTTGCTTCTTGCGTTTGAGCTTCAACATTATTGGCATTTTTGGCATTAATATCTTGCTCGCTAATTGGCGAATAGTTGATAATATCTTTTTTGAAAAACTTTTTATTTAATTTATTTTTAACTTCCTTACCCTCAAGACTCTCATTAAATAACCCCTCGCCAACTTCATTAATGGCAACATCTTTATCTTGATTTTTAGAAAAATCTGTAATTTCTGGGTTTCTTGCGCCTCTAACCATATTTGGCTTTTGATTTTTAGTTTTACTATTATTTGCATTGACATTGCTTTTTTTGTACACGCAAAAAACTATACTTGCAATAAAAAGCAAGCCAAAAATAACTACGCTAGCAATATAATTTAATTTTATTAACGGATAAAGAACAGCGCTAAAAAGCACGCCACAAGCGGTATCAGCATTAAAATAAGTGTTATGTATGTACATTTTGTAGCCATCTGCAACATAATTTTTACTGCTAACAACATGCGCTAAGCACAAAAATGCAAAAAACATAAGTAGATATTTTAGCAATTTTGTAATTCTAACTGCAAAAACAAACTTAAAAAAGCACAAAACACCCACAACAAAACTTGCTATTGTAATACCATACAAAGCAAACCCAAAAGTACCTAGCAAAAAGTTTTTAACAATATTACCCGTTCTGCCTAAAGCGCCAAATAATATTAATAAAAAAAATAATGCGATACTTGTTATTAGTGCGCCGTAATATAAATGCGCTTCTCCTTGTTTAGAGTTTTTACTCATTTGCACTCCATTTTAAGTGTTATAGTTTTGGTTAATTTTTTGTTACCGTTATTAGTCATTAGTTTAGTTTTTTGTTAACATTAGTCATTTGTTTCTTTATTGTCAAGTTCATAGCCTTTTTTTAATGAATTTCCATATTGTCTATCAAAATTTTCTTTATTTTTTTTCATATAAATTTGATAAAGTTC
>JAVVTM010000163.1:0-3221 GCA_036653655.1 Clostridia bacterium
AATATACTTTTAATTTTATATCTTTTAATTCCGTTTAATTCTATTTAAATTTTTCTAAAATTATTTTAAACTTATTTTGTTGTTTTGTTAAGCGTTTTATTTTGTTTTTATTAATTTATTTAAAAATTAATCTAGTTTGTATTTTAGCGCTCTAATAGAATTTAATATTGCCAAAATCGATACGCCAACATCAGCAAAAACAGCGCTCCACATTGTTGCAATACCAAATGCGCTTAAGGCTAAAACGGCAAACTTTACAGCCAAAGTAAATATGATATTTTGCCTAACAATTTGCAGTGTTTTTTTTGAAAGTTTTATCGCTTGATTAATTTTTGTTGGTTCATCTGTCATAAGCACAATATCCGCCACTTCAATTGCGCTATCGCTGCCAACGCCACCCATAGCAATGCCAATGTCCGCACGGGCTAAAACGGGGGCGTCATTAATGCCATCGCCAACAAAAACAAGCTTTTTACCCTTATCAGCGCTCAGCAAACCTTCAATTTTTTCCACTTTATCCGCTGGCAAAAGTTCCGCATAAAACTCGCTTAAGCCAAGCTTATTTGAAACGCTACTTGCAGTTTTAAAACTATCGCCCGTTAACATAACTGTTTTAATGCCATTCTTGTTAAGCTTTGCAATCGCCTCTGCCGAATCTTCTTTAATTTCATCACTAATTACAATATTGCCACAATATACGCCATCAATTGCAACATAAACTACCACGCCAACAGTGTCATTAGGCTGATAATCGATATCAAATTTTTGCATAAGTTTAGCGCTTCCAACCAAAACTTTACTGTTTTCCACAATAGCGCTAACGCCAAGCCCTGCGATTTCATTAATATCTTTAATTTTTTGGGTGTCTATTTTGTTATTATATGCTAAAACTATTGATTTAGAAATAGGGTGGCTAGAAAAACTTTCAGCGTAAGCGGTAAATTTTAAAAGCGCCTCATTTGTAATGTTAATAGCATTAATTTGATTAACGGCAAAAGTGCCTTTTGTCAATGTGCCAGTTTTGTCAAAAACAACTTTGTCAACCTTGCTCAACGCCTCTAAATAGTTGCTACCTTTAACTAAAATGCCGTTTTTTGATGCGTTGCCAATGCCAGCAAAAAAGCTTAAAGGAATTGAAATAACCAATGCGCACGGACAAGAAACCACTAAAAATGTTAATCCACGATAAATCCAACCACTCCAATTTTTGTCAAATATAGGTGGAACTAAGGCAAGAATTATCGCTACAAACACCACTATTGGGGTGTAATATTTTGCAAATTTTGTAATAAAATTTTCTGCTTTTGCCTTATTATTGCTAGCATTTTCAACTAAATCTAAAATTTTACTTGCAGTTGACTCGCTAAATATTTTTGTAACTTTTGCAACTAGCAATCCATTAATATTAATTGAACCGCTTAAAATTTCATCGCCAACGCTAACATTTTTTGGCAAGGATTCGCCCGTTAAAGCGCTAACGTTAAGCGTGGAAACGCCCTCAATAATAACAGCGTCAAGTGGCGCTTTTTCGCCTGCCTTTATTACAATCAAATCGCCAATGTTCACATCAAAAGGGCTTACAACCTCAATGTTTTCGCCATTTTTTAGGTTTGCGTAATCGGGGCGAATATCCATTAACGAGGAAATAGACTTGCGTGATTTTTGCACTGCAATGCGTTGAAAAAGCTCGCCAACTTGATAAAAAAGCATTACTGCAATCGCCTCAGGATATGCGCCAATCGCAAATGCGCCAATTGAAGCTACCGACATTAAAAAATTTTCGTCTAAAAATTTGCCATTAAATAAATTTTTTACCGCTCTTATTAAAACATCAACGCCCACAATTAAATAGGCTGGGATAAAAATAAAAAGCCAATAATATTTGCTAATATTACTTATCGCTTTTTGCAAAATTAACCCCGTTAAAAATAGTATTAAGGCTACTATTAACCGAATAATTGTTAATTTATTACTATTTATTTTTTTCATTTACACCTCAAATTTTTAACTACATTTTCATTAACATTATAAATTTTAATAAGGTTCAAATTTTAGCGTTTTTAATAAAAACAAAAACTTAAATAATATTTATTTACTGTTATATCTTTTTTTGCCTACATTTTTTTTATAATTTTTCTGCCTAATATTTTTATACTAATTTTTTGCCTACATTTCTGCTTAATATTTTTATGCTAACATCTTTTTTCTAACATCTTTTAATTTCGATATTAGGTTCAAATTTGTTAATTAGCGCAAAAGTGTTGTTAAAAATACTTTCAAAATTATTTTCTTCCACCTCAATAATCATTTTTAATGTCATAAAACTTATTGAAACACTAATTACTCCTTCAATTTTGCCAATTGAACGCTCTAATTTGCTTGCGCAATTTGCACAATCTAATCCATTTAACTTGTAACTTCTTTTCATAATAATCTCCAAAAAATTGATTTTGTTACTTTATTTTCATAAACTTTAGTTATTAATCTTTATCTTAATAATCTTTGTTTTATTAAACTTTATTTTTATAAACTTTATTTTTATAAACTTTATCTTACTAAACTTTATTTTAATAAGCCTATGTTAGTCGCTTTTACAATCTTAATATTATTGAATGACTGTTCAACTATTATAGTATAATTGAAATGCTATTCAACTGTCAAGCATTTTAGTAAAAATTTTATTTGTGTTTAATATGAATTAAAACGGTTTTAACAACATCGCTAACATGCTCGTCATCTAACGAATAAAAAACAGTTTTACCTTCTCTCCTAGATTTTACTAACCTAAAATCCCTTAAAAATGATAATTGATGAGATGTTGCCGATTTTGTCATATTCAAAACATTACAAATATCGCAAACACACATTTCGTTTTGTAGCAAACAAAAAACTATTTTCATTCTTGTAGAATCGCCCAAAACATTAAAAAACTTGGCAACTTCTAAAATATCTTCGTTTTTTGGTAATAGCGCAAGTGTTTTGTCAACAACCTCTTGGTAAATTGCATTACAATCGCAAACTGCATTATTTTTCATACTCACCTCGGTTATATTATAGTTGAAAATCAGTTCAACTGTCAAGTTAAAAATAAAAATAATAAAATTATATAAAATTTAATTATGTTTAAATTCCTTATTAATTTCACTGAATAAACTTAATTAATTTATGGATTTCAAAAAAAAATCTTACAATATGGAGGAATGAAATATGGAAATGTGGTT
>JAVVTM010000164.1:0-3212 GCA_036653655.1 Clostridia bacterium
TAACCTATCAATAAAAGCGTTTGGTTTTTGTGTAGCGTTTTGTAAATCTAGCTTATTTGCCTCAATAATATTGCTAACATTTGCTAAAATTGCGCTTGCAATAACCTCTAACATCTCATTTTTAACTTGATTTGTTAGCGCAGACAATTCAAAGGAAACTTCTTTAGCTTTTTGACATTTTTCTACTACGTTACTCATTAAAAACCTCTACAATTAATTGCTTTACGCTTTTTAAAATTGATTTGCAAATATTATTTTTTTATTGCTTTACGCTTTTTAAATTGATTTGCAAATATTATTCTTTTTATTGCTTTACGCTTTTTAAATTGATTTGCAAATATTATTCTTCTTCTGGTAAATTTGCGTTGTGATAAACATTTTGAACATCATCATTATCTTCTAGCATATCAATTAATCTAATGATACTGCCAGCCAATTTTTCTTCTGGGTCGATGTAGTTGTTGGCAATCATATCAAAATCACTGCTCAAAACAGTAAGTTTTTTGTTGGCTTCTAGCGCCTCTCTTACAGCAGAAAAATCTTGTACGCTTGTGTAAATTTCGTACACATCTTCAGTGGTTTGAATGTCATCTGCGCCTGCTTCAAGCGCAATTTCCATAATGTCATCTTCGGTTAAATCGCCTTTATCCACTAAAATAACACCCTTCTTTTCAAACATATAAGATACGCAACCATTTGTGCCCAATGCGCCACCGCACTTGTCAAAAATATGTCTAACGTCGCCAGCAGTCCTGTTTTTGTTGTCGGTTAATGTTTCCACAATAACAGCAACGCCACCTGCGCCGTAACCTTCGTAAGTAATTTCTTCATAGTTAACCGTACCAAGTTCGCCCGATGCTTTTTTGATACTTCTAATAATATTATCGTTTGGTAGATTGTTTGCTTTAGCTTTGCTAATCAAATCACGCAATTTTGCATTACTATCTGGGTCTGCGCCACCCTCTTTAACCGCAACAGCAATTTCTCTGCCTATTTTTGTAAAAACTTTGCCTCTTTTAGCATCTGTGCCCTCTTTTTTCCTTTTAATGTTAGCCCATTTACTATGTCCTGACATACTTCTTAACCTCCAAAATTCTTTATAAAATATAATGCTACGCTCAAACTAACGCTAGCATTTAAACTTTCTATCTTGTTTGACATTGGCAACGAAACAATTTTGTTTGACATCAGCTTGATTTGTTGGCTAATGCCGTGCGCCTCACTGCCCACAACTAAAGCGATATTTTTGTTTTTGTAGCTTGATAAAAACAAGTTTTCGCCATTCATATCTAGTGTAACAATTTGTTTGCCTTTTAGCAAGTCTTTTAACTGTTCATAAGTGGTATTAATGATATTAACATTGAAAATTGCGCTCATAGATGACCTTACAACTTTGCCACTAAAACAATCTGCTGTGTTAATGCAAAAAACATTTTGCACATCGCACGCAACCGCCGTACGCAAAATTGTGCCAACATTGCCCGGGTCGGTTACGCCATCTAGCACTAAGCAAATTTCACTTTTGCAACTAACAACATAACCATTTTTAACAACGGCTAAAATGCCACTTGGCGTTACGGTTTCGGCAATGGCGTTAAAAACTTTTTCATCAACTAAAAACTTTTGACAATCAAATTTTTGCGCATATTCTTGACAATCTTCAGTAAAAAACAAACTTTCAACGCAAATATGGCTTGGAATATCTTTAACAATATTCAAGCCTTCAACAATAAACAAATTGCTTTGTTTGCGAACTTTTTTATCCTTTAAGCTTTTAACAAATTGGATATTATTGTTTTTAACTGAAGTAATTTTTTCCATAGTTAAATTGATTTTCACTTTTCAGCCAAAATACTATTGCTTTAGCCAAATTGAAATAAAGCCTTCTTGCGAAGGCTTTTGATTTTATTATTTAAATAATTAAGCTTTTGCCCCGCCCACATTTGATAATTGAGCCTTTGCGCTTTCGCACAAACTTGCAAATGCCTTTTCATCAGTAATAGCTAAATCAGCCAAAATTTTACGATTTAATGTAATGTTAGCTAACTTTAAACCATACATAAATTTGCTGTATGACAAGCCATTAATCCTTGCAGCTGCGTTGATACGAGCAATCCACAATTTTCTAAAATCTCTTTTTCTTAACTTTCTGCCAATATAGGCATAGTTTTGAGATTTCATCATAGCTTGTTTAGCTACTCTGTATAATTTACTTTTAGCACCAAAATAACCTTTTGTTAATTTGAATATTTTCCTACGCTTTTTAACAGCGTTTACCGCTCTTTTAATTCTCATTCGTCCGTACCTCCACGCTTATTTATAAGGAATTAAATCCTTTACCATTTTTACTTGTGTGTCATCTACATAAGTTCCTTGTCTTAAACCACGCTTTCTTTTTGGTGATTTTTTTGTTAAAATGTGGCTCTTGCCAGTTTTTGCTCTTTTAATTTTACCAGTTGCAGTCAAGCTGAAACGCTTTTTTGCACCGCTATGTGATTTTTGCTTTGGCATATCTAAAGTCCTCCTAATTATTTTTTAATTGTTGTAATTGGCACTAAAATCATTGCGATTGTTTTAGCTTCCTGAGAAGGCTTTTTTTCAATTTGCGCAATGTCTTTTAGAATTTCAAAAAATTGTTCCATTATTTTAACTGCTAAATCGGGATAAGCCATTTGCCTGCCTTTTAACCTTATTGATGCGCGCACTCTGTTGCCTTGCTCAATAAATTTTTGCGCAGCTTTTGCTTTAGTGTGAAGGTCGTTGGTGTCAATAGTTGCAGAAAGCCAAATTTCTTTCATTTCTACAACTTTTTGATTTTTTTTAGCCTCTTTAGCTTTTTTAATAGCTTCGTACCTAAATTTACCATAATCCATAATTTTACATACTGGTGGTTTTGCTTGAGGAGAAATTTTTACCAAATCTAAATTGGCGTTGTCTGCCAACTTTTGCGCCTCTAAGCCACTAACTATGCCTAATTGTGCACCATCTTGACCAATTAATCGAACTTCTTTATCTCGAATTTGGTCGTTAATTTGTTGTGTTAAAATAATCAATACCTCCTAAAAAAATAAATGTGGGTAGTAAATTACCCACATTAAAACACATTTGCGTTATAATAACCTAGCAATAAATTGCGATGGTGAGGTAACTCCTACTTGATTTACTTTAATATATTAACAATATTTATAGCTTATGTCAAGCATTTTTATAAT